>DAOTYA010000069.1:0-7356 GCA_034435075.1 Anaerolineae bacterium | reverse complement strand
GTTAACTCATCTGTGTTGTTGCACACCGCGAAAGGGGCTGATAATGTCAGGCGATGTGGAACAGGTGGTTGAGATCCGTGATCCCGAAATAGACGCGGATACCATTATGCGTCAGATTCGCGAGAAGATCCGCCAACGCCGTGCTCAGGCAGAGGCGCAAGGGCTGGACTATGAAGCCCTGGTCGAGGGGCTGGGTATATCTCCAGAGGCCGCACGCTTTGACCGCCATCTGTATTACAACCTGCGTCGGATAAGCGTGAGTTATGATAAACTCGGCGTGGGATTATCGCTCACAGCGTCACATGTGCCGATCATCTCGCCGCTGATGCAACGGGCACGCGCAGTGTTGCATCATCTTGTGATATATTACACTAACATGCTGGCAGGGCAACAGGCCCGCTTTAACGAACATGTCATGCGCGTCCTCACAGGACTGGTAAAGGCGTTGGAACAAGGCCCATCACCAGATGAAGTCGAAGCGCTGCGTCGGGATGTCCAAGCTTTGCGAGCGCAGTTAGAGCAACTCGAGGCAGCCCGGGCCAACCGATGACGAGACTGGCGTTCGTCGTGCCCCGCTATGGCCAGGAGGTCCTGGGTGGTGCAGAAACCATCACTCGCCACCTGGTCGAGCGCCTGCCTTATCCGGAGTTTGAGGTGGAAGTGCTTACCACTTGCGCCAGTGACATGACCGACTGGCGCAACGTCTACCCGCCGGGACGCACGCAGGTTAACGGAGTGACGGTATGGCGGTTTCCCATCGATCATCACCTCCGTGATGCACACCGCTACCAGGAATTGACTCTCAAATTCATCAACCGCTGGCCATTGACGGTGGATGAGGAATACGAGTGGATTGAGCACAGCCCACATAGCCCCGCACTGTACACCTACATCGCACGGTACGCTGATACATATGACTTGTTGATCTGTGGCCCTTACCTGTTCGGTATCACAATCTATAGTGCAGCTCTGCGACCTGAGCGCACTGTTATCTGGCCACATTTACACGACGAGCCATTTGCCCGCTTTCTAGAGACACGCCTGATGATGGAATCCTGCCGGGGGGTCATGTTCAACTCCGAACCGGAGAGACACCTGGCAGTGGATAGGCTCGGAGTGCGGAATCCCCGCACGTATGTTGTGGGTGAGGGCGTAGATGAGCACCCATCCGCTCCTGATCGCTTCCGGCGCAGATTTGGCCTAATGGCTCCATTCATTTTGTACGTGGGGCGGCTGGAGGGTATGAAAAACCTTATCGAGCTGTTTGCCTTCTTCTCCGAATACAAACGGACACGCCCGGGTCCATTAAAGCTGGTACTCATCGGCAAAGGACCACTGACTATTCCTGCGCATCCGGACATCATCGCACTCGGTTTCGTGGATGAACAGGCAAAGCGTGACGCCTATGCAGCGGCAGTGGCGCTATGCCAGCCGTCTCGGTTAGAGAGTTTCTCGCTAGTGATTATGGAGGCCTGGCTGGCTGGTACACCGGTTTTGGTGCATGGTGATTGCGATGTGACCCGCTACCATGTTCTCCACAGCAACGGTGGATTGTTCTACGCCGATTACGAGGAGTTTGTTGGAGCGTTAGACTGGTTGCTGGAGCATCCGACAGAGCGAGCCTGTATGGGACAACTCGGGCGCAATTATGTGCAACGCGAATACTCCTGGGAAACAGTGCTGGAACGTTTCCGCGCAGCGTTGAAATTATGGCAGTGAAAGCGATCCATCAAATCTTGCCCAGCTTCCTGTATGGCGATGCGATCGGCAATCAGGCATTGCGTATCCGCACCCTGCTACAAGAATGGGGGTTCCGATCCCATATCTACGCCCAATCTCGCGATCGCCGGCTTGCATATCGGGGCCTGGATTACACCACCTATCGTGGTAGCCCGGACCATGTCATGATTTACCATTACTCAATCGGTTCTCCGCTGACGGAATTCGTCAGACAGTTGCCTGACCAGCTGGTACTCTACTACCACAACATCACACCGCCGGAGTTCGTACGTCCTTATAACCCGGAGCTGGCAGAGCTGCTGGAGCAAGGACGCCGGGAACTGCCATATTTTAAGGACTTGAGATTTGCCTGGGCCGCATCGGAATATAACCGTCAGGAGATGCTGGCGCTGGGCTTTCAGCAAGTGGAGGTGTTGCCATATTTCGTCTATTTTGACGAGCTGCTCGCCTCGGCCAACAGCCCAGCAGGCCAGGAAGTCGTAAAACGCTACGCAGATGGATGGGTCAATCTGCTATTTGTTGGGCGACTTATCCCTAACAAATGCCAGGACGACCTGATCCGTGCTTTTAACTACTACCATCGTCTGATTAATCCGCATTCGCGTTTGATCCTGATCGGCTCCGATTTCAACGCACCAGGCTACCGCTTAGAGTTGAACACCATTACCGCTGTTCTGGGCCTGGAGCATGTTATCATGCCAGGGAGCGTTGGACTGTATGAAGGGTTGGGCGGCTATTACCGTGCCGCCTCACTCTTTCTCTGCCTGAGCGAGCACGAGGGATTTTGTATCCCATTACTCGAGGCAATGGCTTTTGATCTCCCTGTCCTTGCTTTCAATGCAACCGGTGTGCCATACACATTGGAGCATGCCGGGGTACTGGTGAACCACAAGCGGTACGAGGTGCTCGGTGAATTGATAGATTTACTGGTGTGCGATGAATCCTTGCGTCAAAAGATCATCGCGCGACAGCGCCGCCGTCTGGCTGACTTCGAACCCGGGGCATTGAGCGCGCAATTCAAGCAGCACGTAGACCGTATTGTATCTTCTCCAGTGCGTGATTCTGCCCCGAGAGCTGCGAAATAGTGAAGTTGGCGCACACGATATTTGCGTAACACAACTGCGGTACGATCTTGATGACAGTGAGCACCGGGCAGGCGTTTGCGTCACCGCATGTGGACATAACTTGTGCATAGGGAAAGTGGTAAGATCATGAGGGCAAATCACTTGTTGCGCGTTCTCTCTTTAAGCATAATCCTTGTTATTGCCAGGGGAGCAGTCCAATCTCATTCGAGCCGGGCTTCATGGAACAATCCTCCCCCAGCTCAGCCTGGCTTCCCCCAAACGCTAAACGGCGCTAACTTCACCGAATCCTCTCCCATTCTCGCCGATCTGGATGGTGACGTCAGCACCCTGGAAATCGTTATCGCCGGGCGCGACCGCACCGGTACCACACCCAATTGCCAGGGCCGTGTCTATGCCTACCGCCCGAACGGGACGAAATACTGGGAAACGGTCGTACGTGCTCCGGTCAACTCTGCGCCGGCTGTCGCCGATCTGGACGGGGACGGCGCGCCAGAGGTTGTGGTCAGCATGGGAGGGTACGCATCCGGCCAATGCTGGCACGGCGGCGTCACGGCGCTCGACGGACGCGACGGCAGTATCCGGTGGACGTTCGACACCCAAGATTGGATGAATCACAACCCTGATGGCTGGCTGGATGGCGTCTACTCCTCCCCGGCTGTGGGAGACGTGAACAATGACGGTCAAATCGAGATCGTGTTTGGGGCCTGGGATCAATGCATCTATTTGCTTCGCGGCAGCGACGGCACTCCCATTTGGCCCGAGCTGAATGCTGTCCAAGGTCAGCACCATTGTGGACAGCACGGGTTTTACAATGAGGACACTATCTGGTCATCGGCCGCTCTGGCTGACCTTGACAATGACGGGATGTTGGAGATTGTCATTGGTGCTGACATCACAGCAGGCAACCAGAATGGCGATCCAACCGGCGGTTATGTCTACGTCCTGCGCTACGATGGCGTCGTTCTGGCGCGTGAGTGGCTTGATCAGGCCATCTACTCCTCGCCAGCCATCGGTGAAATAGACAAAGACGGTCAATATGAAATCGTTATAGGCAGCGGTACCTATCTCGCCGCCACTGGCTACTACGTTAAAGTCTTTAACTACAATCCCGCTGCTGCCAAAGTAACTGACCGGCTGGTACAGAAATGGTCTTTGACTACCAGCGGGCGGGTTTTCACTTCTCCGGCCCTGGCCGACCTGAACGGCGACACTTACCTGGACATCATCGCCATTGCCAACATTGGCGACGGCCCGGAAAATGGCGGTGCAGACAATGGGAGCAAAGTCTTCGCCTGGAGTGGTCAATCCGGGGCCAAATTGTTCGAGACGATGCCGTGTGATTTCAACACTGGCAACCCGTATAGAAACTATTATGTCACCCATTCCTCGCCTGTCGTGGCTGAAGTGGGGCGCAGTGTTGACACCGGTCTGAAGATCCTCTTCGCGCACTCCTCAGAAGTGGCCGTCTTGAACGCCGATGGCACATATTACACTGATGCTGGTTGCTCCAGCAGCGAGACAACCAACATCACTTACTGGAACTGGGGACCCACTTTCGGCTCCCCGGCCGTGGGGGACATAGATAGTGATGGCAAGGTAGAGGTGGTGATTGGGGCTTCAGCACAAGGCAATCCCACCGTGGGTGCGCTATATGTATGGGAGCCAGGGCGGAATGTTGGTGCGCTGCCATGGCCAATGGCCCGCCACGACGCCTGGCTTTCCGGGCGCTACGACTTTATACTTGACAAGACGCCGCCGAACAATCCCACCACATTAAACGCCACACCCGCCCCTTCCACCTGGACTAACGATAACACGATTGACGTGACCTGGAGCGGCGCCAGCGACGAAGGCAGCGGAATTGATAAGTACTACTATGTCTGGGATACCGTGCCATCCACTGAGCCAGGCGCAGGGAGCAATTTTCTCCCTGGCACGACCACCCAGCTTACCAGCCCGCCTTTGAGCGACGGCCAAAACTGGTACTTTCATATCCGCGCTCGTGATAAGGCCGGTAACTGGGCAAGCGGCGCGGCTCACCTTGGTCCGTTCTGGATTGACACACGGCCGCCCACTTCGTACGCCGCAAGCCCGCCCACGGCGGTTTCCAGCATCCCTGTGACATGGAGCGGCACGGATGGCAGCGGATCGGGTATCGCGGCCTACACCGTGCAGGTACGTGTAAATGGTGCTGCATGGACCAACTGGCAGACCAATGTCACCTTCACCACCGCAAATTACCCTTCCACCTGCGGGAGCAGGTATGATTTCCGCTCGATTGCGCGGGACCGGGCCGGTAACGTGGAAATAGCTGTGCCAGACGACGGGGATAGCCACACTCTTGGTGTTTCAGACCATTATATCGCAGGTAGAGCTACAAATAACATGGGTGAACCTGTCTTTAACGCGCAGCCCGCTTCATCCGCCGCATGTGCTGTCTTGTCAAGCGACAGAGAAGGGCACTTCAAAACCTACTATAATTCTCCAGGGAGTCACAATGTCTTCATATCCCGCGGCTCTGATTACGGGGAACTGCCCGCAGCCTGGAATTTGTCAACAGGCAGCACGGAGCACCTGTTCGTCCTTCCTCCCAGAGATGACGTGATAATCAACGGTCATTTCGAGAGTGGGCTGGATAGTTGGACATCTCAGGGCAATCCATTCACACAGCCCGGTCATACCGGCAATGCCAGCGTCGCGTTTGTGGACACAGGCGCGTTATCTCAAACGGTTACTGTCCCGGCTGGTGGTATCCTGTCGCTGGTATACCGCATCAACGAGGGTTCAGCACTAAACTATGCGAGGGTCCGTATTGAGCCTGTAGCATGCGAGCTGCCTGACTGTCCGGTGTATGATATTGATTTGTCCCCATCGGCCACTATCTGGCGCCACGCCTGGAAAGATATCAGCGCCCTGGCAGGCCAATCGGCGCGCGTCAGCCTGCAAGTGAACATGTCCGACGTTGGCCCGACCGTGTTGATAGATGAAGTGACATTAGGCTCGACGGTACGGGGCGTCTACAACGTGTTTCTCCCGCTTGTACTGAGGAATAGCTCGTGAACCTGTTACATGTGAGCGCCGGATATCCGCCGTTCTTGGGTGGCGCCGAGACTTATGCTCAGGTGATCTCCGAACGGCTGGTTGCTACCGGACACCTTGTCACGTTTGTCGCCTCCAACGCGGCAGAAGTAGAGTATTACTGGAATCCGCGCAAGCGCTACGTTTCACCAGGGCAAGAGACGCTCAACGGTGTGCGAGTGATCCGCTGCCGAATCAGCCATCTCCCGTTCTCACCATGGTCATTTTACGGTTTCCGCCGTCTGGCAACGCTACTGGCACGGTGCCCCGTCCGTACAGCCCCGTTGTTACACTTGATGGCCCCGTATATGCCTGGTATGCCTGATATCTGCTCAACGTTAGCTGGCCTGCCCGGCCCGTATGACCTCGTCCATGGCATCAACATCGCACTGGAGTGGCCGGTGTTGGCTGCCTGGCGCTACGCCCGCCGGAATGGCGTTCCATTTGTGATTACACCCTTCGTCCACGTCGGCGAGCATGGCAAACAAGACGTCCTGATCCACTATGTTATGCCGCATCAACTGGATGTGTTGCGCGATGCTGATGCCGTTTTTGTACAAACAGACATCGAGAAAGCCACGCTGGCCCAATTGGGCCTGAGCGAAGCACGGATGCACCGCCTTGGCATGGGGGTTGATCTGCACAGGCTTGGCTCAGGTGATGCCCTACGTTTTCGATCGCGTTACCACCTGAGCGGCGAGGCGATCGTCACCTTTCTCGGCGTCGTCACTCGCGATAAGGGGAGTTTCGATCTGGTGCGCGCAATGGAGCGGCTCTGGGCAAGGGGTGTGAAAGCGTATCTCGTCATCGCCGGGCCGGTGGTGGACGAATTCAGACGTTTCTACGCCACCTTATCTCCGTCCACACGTGCACGCATTGTCCTGACCGGACCGGTGCAAGGGCAGGATAAGTGGGACTTGCTGACAGCTACCACTGTTCTGGCGCTCCCTTCACGCATAGATTCCTTCGGCATCGTTTACCTGGAAGCCTGGGCGTATGGTAAACCGGTCGTCGGCGCACGTGCCGGGGGAGTGCCCGATGTCATCGAGGATGGTATGGATGGGCGACTCGTCCGCTTCGGGGATGTGGATAATCTGGCGGCCGTTCTCAGTGAGCTGCTGGCTGATCCTCTCCGTGCACAGGCCATGGGAGAGCGCGGACGCACCAAAGTTGAAGCATGGTATACCTGGGAGCATGTTTATGCTCGCCTGATGACCGTTTACGAACGACTGGTAAAGCCAGAGAGCAGGAGAGGAGGGTAGTGGCTTGCGTATACTTCACATCTCTTTCCGCTACTGGCCTGTCTATGGGGGTCCGGAGAAATACCTCCTTGCTATTTCCAACCGCTTCGCTGCCGATGGCCATCAGGTGACCGTCGCCGTCACCGATGCGCTGGACTTTGAGCTGCTTTGGGACCCCAGCCGGCGCCGCGTGACCCAGCCGGCGACGGAAG
>DAOTYA010000068.1:0-4225 GCA_034435075.1 Anaerolineae bacterium | reverse complement strand
TATTGGTATCGCTCTTCTATGGTCATCTTATCCTCTGGATTCATCTTGACCTCCGGTAACATTATCATTTGAGTGAACCGCATGGCTTCGGTAACATTTTAGATGATATAACACGGACATTTGACTTTATCCGGTCGTAGAGGTAAAATCTTACTGCCCATAGCGCTTCCAGGAGAAGTATGGACTCAACGTACTTCATCGAACCACTGATCCCTTTGGCTTCATGCCTTGCTCTCGGGAGCATGGCGCTGATTTACCTCTGGCTACGCAGACAGGACGCAGGTACCGTGCGTATGCGCGAAGTGGCCCGGTCCATTCAGGTAGGAGCAAATGCCTTCTTACGCCGGGAACTGGTCTCCATCGCTCCTTTTGTAGCCCTCCTGGCACTGGTGCTGCTTGCCGTAATGCCTGAAGAGAGCCGCTGGCAGATAGCGGGCGGTTTCATTTCCGGTGCTGTCCTCTCGATGCTCGCCGTCTACATAGGCATGAACGCTGCCGTGCGCGTTAATGTGCGCACAACAGCCGCTGCCCGCTCCTCGGCGGGCCGAGCCTTAATGATCGCTTTCCGGGGCGGGAGCGTCATGGGACTCTCAATCACCGGGCTCACTCTGATTGGTCTCTACGGGTTGTTTATCCTCTTCGGTGTCTCCCCGACCCAACCAGGCAACGTGCACTTGCTCGTCGGGTTTGGTTTTGGGGCCAGTTTCTCTGCGCTGTTCGCGCAGTTGGGCGGCGGCATCTTTACCAAGGGAGCAGACATCGCCGCCGACCTGGTCGGCAAAATAGAACAGGGCATCCCGGAGGACGATCCGCGCAACGCGGCTGTCATTGCTGACCAGGTGGGGGACAATGTAGGAGATGTAGCCGGCCGTGGCGCCGATCTCTTCGAGTCCGGCGCCGACATTCTGATCGGCGCCATGATCGTGGGGCTGGCCTTTGTAACCAGGTACGGATGGTCAGCAGTGCTCTTTCCTCTCCTGAGCGAGGCGGTCGGGGCTGCCGGTGCAGTGTTGGGTGTGCTCACAGTGCGAGGATCGGAGAGACGCAGCCCCATCTTCAGCATGAACGCAGGTTTTCTCGCTACCGGTGCCTTCTGTATGCTCTCCTATTACCTGCTGGCCGTTTACATAATGCACGATGTGCGCATTTTCTACTGCCTGGTGCTGGGGCTGCTCACTGCCCTCGTGGTGACACTGCTCGTGCAATATTACACTGGCATTACTCTGCGGCCGGTCAGGGAAATCGCCAGAGGTGGCGTGCGAGGTGTTGCCACCAATCTCATTTACGGCTTTGCCTGGGGGATGGAAAGCGCGGTCGCCCTCAAGATACTGGTGGCTGTAGTCAATATCGTTGCCTTCTACCTGATGGGCGGGGGATTGGCCGGTGTGCTCGGGATCACGGCTGCAACGTTAGGTATCTCGGTGATGAAAGGTATTATTATGGCGGCGGATGCCTTTGGCCCTATCGCCGACAATGCCAGTGGCATCGCCGAGATGGCCGGGCTGGGGCCACAGGTACGCCATGCGGGAGATGCACTTGACGCCGCCGGCAACATTACCAAGGCCATCACCAAGGGCTACAGTATGTCCGCCGCCTTGATGAGCAGCGTGGTCATCCTCTTCGCTTACCTCCTCAGCGCCGCACAACTGGCCGGGGTATCCGGTGAGCGACTGAGTAGTTTCGTCACCTTCAGCGGTGCGGACCCTGAAGGCACGGTGCTGCACATCCTGCGCGGCCTCAACCTGGCCCATCCCCTGAACATTGCGGCACTGATGATCGGCTCCACCATCCCGTTCCTGTTCACTTCTCAGGCCATGAAGGCTGTGGGGCGCACGGCGTACCGCATGGTCGAGGAAGTGCGCCGCCAGTTCCGTGAAATTCCCGGTCTCCTGGCCGGCAGGGCACTGCCCGAGTATTCCAAATGCGTGGACATCGGGACCGCGCACGCGCTACAGGAGATGATTCTGCCGACACTTTGTGGGGTCGCGTTCCCGGTTGCCGTCGGCTTTCTGATGGGGCCCTGGGCGCTGGCATTCTATCTGATTGGCGTCAAGATTGTTGGTGCCACGCTGGCGATCTTCATGTTCAATGCCGGCGGTGCCTGGGACAACGCCAAGAAATACGTCGAAGAGGGAAACTTCGGTGGCATAGGGTCGGAGGCACATCAGGCCGGCATCATCGGCGATACATTTGGCGATCCGCTCAAGGATACCGCCGGCCCGTCGCTGCATATACTGATCAAGTTGCAAAACATCCTGGGCATTACGCTTCTCCCGTTATTCTGGGCTTTCGGGTTGAAATGGGAGTGATCGAATCCGATCAGCGATTACTTGAGATATACGGCGAGCTGGACCGTGACCGGCTGATGGAACTGGTCGTCAATTATGCACGCGACCGGCTCGATGCAGGGGGCTCCTCAATCTTTCTCCGGGACGACATCACCGGTCGCTATGTGCTGCGCGGCACCACCGGCCTGCTGGAGCAGGCGGAAATGGAAGCAGCGGGCCGTATCGAATATGAGCCTGGAGAGGGGCTGACCGGATGGATCGCCAGGCACGGCCGTCCTCTACGCATCTCCAACGTCAAGGATACCGAGGAATTGCGACGCATCGCGGACGATCTGGTATGGAGCAAAAAGTACTCAGAGATCAGCGCCAAGCCAGGGCGGGCCTACATCGGAGTCCCGATCCTATCCAGGGACGGCAAAAGCGTGATCGGCGTGCTGCGGGTTTCCGGTAAGGCGGAGGGCAGCCAGTTCAACGAACAAGACGAGGCTCTGTTGGCCAATGTCGCCGCACTGGTCAGTATCGCTATCGAAAACTCGCAGCGCTACGAGCAGGAGAAGCGGCGAGCGCGCTACTTTGAGCTGCTGTTGGACATTAGCGGCGAATTGGACCCGCGTCGGCCCATTGGCGAGATGCTGGGAGTGGTGGCTGAACGGGTACGCAAAGGTTTCCGTACCGAGTGCTGCCTGATCTATTTACAAACCGAGGATGATGTCCACCGCGTCGCCCTGCGTGCCGCCAGCGGGCTGCCCGAAACATTGCTGGGCAGGCTCAGGTACATGACAGGGGAGGGACTGACTGGTCACATCATCAGCACCGTCAGAGCGATCCAGGCGCGCGAACCGTCTGCTCTGGCACAGTGGGATGATCCTCACATTCCTGAGATCGCAGCCCACCTACCGTCCGGTGTCTATCGCTCTTACATCGGCGTGCCACTACGTCTGGGCCACGAGGTGCTTGGCACCCTGGAACTGGTCAACAAGATACCCAGCCGCCCGGGACATCGGGATTGGTTCACCGACGATGATGAGAGATACCTGCTCCTGTTGGCCACAGCCATCTGCGGTGTGCTGGAGGGGGCACGTTATCTCAAAACACTGGGCGAGGTCAGTGTCACCACGATGCGTATGCAACGTATCGCTTCCTTTGGTGCACTCGCCCAGCGTATTCTCCACGAGACTGCCAATCCGTTGGCTGTGGCACGGCTGGCGGCTGCCAACCTGCAGGCAAATTTCCAGGAAATGGTGACTGCTGGCTCGTTCACCCCTAAGCAGCAGTCCCAGATCAAAAGGCGTGTGGACGTGATCCAGACAAGCCTTGGTCAGGTGAGCGAGCAGTTGCTGGAGCTGGTCAAGTGCTCCCAACACGTGGGATTTGCCCGCACGCCGGTCAACTGGAAACAGGTGGTGCGAGAGGTATTGATCTGGCTGGCCGCCGAGCGGCAACGTCGCAAAGTCGAGGTGCACACCTTCTACGAGGAGCTTCCCCCATTGCTGATCGAACCCAATGAGATGTTCAGCGTCCTGGTCACAGGACTGCGCATGGTTATGGAGACATTGGACGAGCAAGGCGGGTTGATCGAAGTGCGCACCTTCATGTCGCCTGACGGCAGGCGCGTGTGCACCCAACTATGTGCCCCTGTAGCACCTCACGCTGGGCGCATATCAGCCTGCATCGAAGCGGAGGCCAGCGCATCAGAAAAGCTGTCCCCGTTTTACTTCGAGTGGGGACTGGTGCGGGAGACGGTTGAGAAACAATACGGGGGCACGCTCACCTGGCACATCGCCGGGCAGACAGTATGCCTGTTGCTTGAGCTGCCTTTGCAGTAACTACCCAGGCTGTGGCCGGTCTCTGACCGGGCCACCCAACCCGGCGGTTATTTGGCCGGATTACGGCATCCACTTCCCATCGTGGCGACGTCGGGCGCGGTCTGGAGACCG
>DAOTYA010000067.1:0-8769 GCA_034435075.1 Anaerolineae bacterium | reverse complement strand
GAAACGCTGGCCGGACACCCGATCCCGGTGAGTTATGCCGGCTGGCGTCCCGGCGACCAGCTCGTGTACATCAGCGACATCCGCAAGGCGGAACGGGAGTTGGGCTGGCGGCCGCATGTGTCTGTGGCAGAGGGAATCGAGAAGCTATGGGACTGGGTGGATCAGAACCCGGCTTTGTTCAGGTAGAGAATATTTGGACTGAGGAAGAAGTCAGCGTTACATCAAACCTGTTGCGTATGGCCGATGTCCTCGACCGGGGTTACACGGTGAAGTCGCGTATCCCGATCACAGGTCCTCTGATCGCGGCCCTGCGTTTCAATCTGACCACCCACCTGCGCGAAGCTTACTTCGATCCTGTGATGGAACGGCAGGTAGCGTTCAACCGGCGGGCAGCCGAGGCAGTCTGCGCTGCCTGGCAGCGCCTGAAAGACCTCCAGGCTGCTCCTGTTGTTGAAAAAGAAAGCTCCGGCCTGGGACGACAGATTGTAGCGGAAGCCAGGTTGGTGACAAAACGCGCCCACCTGTGCAATGCTGAGCTGCTGGCCGGCCCGCTGCCAGAATACGGGGAGTGTCTGGGACGGGAATTCTACAGGGCGCTCCATGCTGCTGCCCTGGCGAGCATGGTGGAGGCTGATGGAGCAGAAAAGCAGGTCAATCTGGACCTTTACGAGCAGGCGTATCGGATGGCCAGGCGCCTGGAGGCGCGCTGGTTCTGGATCGCCCGCTTTTATGCTGATTCTCTACACCCGGATACGTTACCCAGGGAGTACCGCGTGTCCTCTCCCAAACGATTTATTGGCCCGCTTATCGCGTGGTTTCGTCGCACCGTGACCGCGCACCTGCGCGAGGGGTACATTGACCCGGTGATAGAACGACAGGTCGCCTTCAACAGGCTGGTGCAATCCGTCCTGCGTACCCCTGATGCGTTGGGCCCGGCTGCACTGGAGCAACTGCGCGCTGCGGCAGCCGCCGTGCCACAGACGTATCATGTGCGCTCTGCACTGCCGCTCATCGGTCCGCTTGTCGCCTGGGTGCGCCGGAAACTCACTGCTCACCTGGACACGCCTTACATCGTGCCGGCTATGGAGCGGCAGGCAGCGTTCAACCAGGCCCTGGTGAGAGCGCTGAGCATGACCTGCGAGCGGGTCACGGAATGGCGGGAGCGGGAGCGCCGGGATTTTGTGCCTGCGTTCCGACAAGAGCTTGCGCGGCTGGGTGTACAGCTCTCCGGGGCACATGAGTTCCACACCATGATTCGGCAACTTATCGCCCAGATGGATACCTGTGTGGCAGGGTGGTGATGCCAGAACCGTTGCGCCTGTGCCAGTTCGCGCCGGCGGTGAATCGGGGCGACGCGATTAGTCGGCAGGCTATCGCCATGCACAACGAGGCCAGAGCGGCTGGCCTTGAGGCAGCCCTGTTTGAATTCGGCCACGGTGACGATAACTCCGTCCCTAAACAGCTCTATAACGAGTACACGCTTCGCTCTGGTGATGTGATCTTGTTGCACTACGGTGGGCGACGGCACTATGAAGATTGGGTGGTCCGGCAGCCCGGCCGCGTCTACGTTTATTCCCATAACGTCACCCCCCCTCACTTTTTCGAGCGCATCGAGTTCCCGTGGGTCGAAGCGCTTTATCGCGGACGCGATACCCTGGCCGAACTATCTCATCTGGGCGGTCTGGCGGTTTCCAGGTATAATCAGATCGAAATGCTGAGGGCCGGCTTCCGTGACGTGCGGATCATCCCGCTGATCATTGATTTCGATGCATTACAGGAAGCTATACACACGCCCGAAGCGCTGGAGATAGTCGAACGGTACCATGCAGATGGCGTGGTCAACTGGCTGCACGTTGGTCGGCTGGTGCCGTCCAAACGCATCGAGGACATCATCCGCGCATTTTACATCTACCACCGGCACATTAACCCGCACTCTCGCCTCTTTCTTGTGGGATCGGGGCGGGATATGGAAGCATACACTCAACCGCTCTGTGAATGGGTGAACCGCCTGGGCCTGCAACAGGCCGTCGTGTTCACCGGCCGGGTCAGCGACGAGGCGTTGGCCGGGTTCTACAGGCTCGCCAGCCTGTACGTGTGTATGAGCGAGCACGAGGGGTTCTGCGCCCCGCTGGTCGAGGCGATGGTGCACCGCATTCCGGTCATCGCTTACCGTGCTGCGGGCATCCCTTACACGATGGGCGATGCCGGCGTCCTGCTGGATGACAAAGACCCGGCGCTGGTCGCTCAGATCGCGCATATCCTGTGCAACAACCATACGTACCGCGAACAGATTATCGCCGGGCAGCTTGCCCGCGCCCAGGTGTGGCATCCCGATCGGGCGCGGGAAGCTTTCTCAGCCTGGCTACACACACTTTGACGGAAAACAAACGTGAACATTATCAGCAAACTGCGCATTGTCACCGGGCCGGAGCAACTTCGGACAGGTTCCGGCCGTTCAGTCTCTGACCTGCCGCCACGAGGGGTGACCTCGTATCCGTCGGGAATAAGCCCGGCGGCCATAGACGTAATCAATCAGGCGCCGGCCTGGCTGTCGCCTGCGGAGCGGCTCCTGCTTTACACGCTGGTTTACTGCCTGCGCCCGGAGCGTTATCTGGAGATCGGAACCTTCAAGGGCGGCTCGGCGTTGATCGCTGCTGCAGCAATGGAAGCTTCAGCCAGTGATGGGAAATTGTTCTGCGTCGAGCCACGGCCGCAGATTTCTGAAGAGCACTGGGCGCGTATCGCGGCCCGTGCCACACTGCTACAGGGATTCTCCCCCGAC
The DNA here is from genome assembly GCA_034435075.1 of Anaerolineae bacterium. Taxonomy (GTDB): domain Bacteria; phylum Chloroflexota; class Anaerolineae; order B4-G1; family B4-G1; genus JAOAAG01. Next base: position 5,987 of record DAOTYA010000067.1, on the reverse strand, counting down.
ATTCTCCCGCGCGCTTACGAGGCCGCCGGCGGCCCCTTCGACTTTGTGTTCATTGACGGCGACCACACGGCCAGGGGTGTTGAACGAGACGCTGAAGGCGTGCTCCCGTTCGTCTCCGAGGGCGCTTACCTGCTCTTCCACGACGGATTCTTCCCTGACGTGGCCCGGGGTATCCGTGCCTTCAGCGCGCGTCATACCGCTAGACTCGTGGATTGCGGCATTCTGACACGCGAAATGTCTCAGGAGATCACATCCTCGTCTCCACTCTTTTGGTTCAGCAGCCGAGGCCGAAAGGAAGGAAAAAAGAAGTCTCAGGAGATCACATCCTCGTCTCCACTCTTTTGGGGCGGGATGTGGCTGATGCAAGTGATAACGCCTAAGCAGTGAGAGGGCAGTCCCACGGAACGCCCCGGCACAGGACAATCTCAACCAGATCAGGCTGACCACTTATGCCTATCCAAAACCGTAACCGACGCATCCCTATGCGTCGGTATAAGCGGCATAGGGGCGCCGCTTGTACGGTTTTTCGGATAGGCTCTTACACGAACAGGAGAAAGTCATGAGGACCAGTTTGTTTGCAACCCTTTTGCGCATAACCGGATGTGCAGTGTGCATATCGGGTATCATCATGGCCTCTTTCCCTGCCCAGGCCCTGGCACAGGCCGGCAGCGGTGTGATCCGCGTCGCTCCTACCGGCAGCGACGTGGCCGGGTGTGGTTCGGCAGCCAGTCCATGCCAGACGATCCAATATGCCGTGACCATCGCCAGCTCTGGCGATACCATCAGGCTCGCCCGGGGCACATATACCGGCTCCGGCTCCGCTGTGGTGACTCTCAATAAAAACCTTACGATTATCGGTGGCTACAGCGTATCCGATTGGGAGAACCCGAGTTCTGATCCCTCCCTCACCATCATTGACGGGCAGGGTGCGCGGCGCGGGATACTGCTGAGCGACGTGGCGGTCACGGTGGCGATTCAGAGGCTGACCATCCAAAACGGCTTCAATAACACACCGCTGAGCGGAGGCGAATTCATCGGCGGAGGGTTGCTCTGCCGCACCGGAAGTGCCAGCGGGTATATCAACCTTTCGCTCTCGAACGTGGTCTTCAAAAACAACCGGGTGCAAGGCTCCGGAAACGGCGCCGTCGGTGGCGGCGGTGCCGGATTCTACCAGAATTGTCGGACCACGATGGAGAACGTCACCTTCGAGAACAATCAGGCCATCGGCGGGAACGCGCCCAACTCGGGGACACGCGGGGCGCACGCGCTGGGCGGCGGATTCTTCGCCACCACCGGCAGTGATGTCACGGCCAACGGGCTGTACCTGAACAACAACCTGGCCCAGGCCGGCTCCGGCGGCGATGGCACCGGCAGCAGCGACTGGGATACAGCCGATGGTCTGGGCGGCGGTGCAGCGATGCAGTTGAACAGAGTGGTGCTCTACTGGGTCTTTGCAAACGGCAATCGGGCGCTTGGCGGCAGCGGTTCTGCAAAAGGCGGCACAGCCTCAGGTGGCGCTCTGTTCTTCGAGAAAAACACGGATCAGGTTGTTGTCGCCAACGGGGTGCTGCGTGACAACAGTGTCACCGGCGGTGCTTCTGGCAGCATGGGTGGCGTGGCCAGCGGTGGCGCGATTATGTCCACCGATAGCAGACTGCGGCTGGAGCGCCTGTACATCATCCATAATACCAGCACCGGCGGCGCAGGAGCAGATGGCGGCGATGCAGGCGGCGGTGGATTGTACTTTACGCGGGTGCCGGATCCGTGGGGTGCATCCAGCACAGTGACCGGCATCAACCTGATCATCGCTGACAACAGGGCCGAGGCCGGCGCTGGCGCCAACCGCTGGGGCGGCGGTGGAGGGGTCTTCAGCCAAAACACCGACCTGACTTTCTCCCACGTCACCCTCGCCGGCAACACCATCCTGGACACGATGATGGCGCCGGGATTGATCGCACTGAACTACCCCGGCTCCGGCATCGGGCGGAGCACCGCGCGGCTTTATTACTCCATCGTCGCCAACCACACCGGGGCCGTCTCATGGTCGCCGGCCGTGATGGCCCAGAGCAGCGGGGATACGCTGGTGCTGAACTACACATTGTTCTACAACAACAATAACTTCAACTACGGCGGCGGGGGTAGCGTGAGCAATACCAATGAAGTCCCTTCCGGAAACCCGGCCTTCGTCAGCCCTGGCGCTCCCTCCTATGATTATCATATCGGCAGGACTTCGGCCGCCCGCGACCGGGCTATTGGCAGCACGGTCACAGTGGATATTGACGGGGAGAGCCGGCCGGTCGGCACGGCTGCTGATGTCGGGGCGGATGAGTACCAGTTGCAGCCGGCGCAACTCTCGGTATCCCCTTCGGTCACACCTGGCAACATCAATGCCGGCGGCAGCGTCCCCCATGCGGTCACGCGCCAGATAAGGATCACCAATACCGGCGCCGGGGCGGCCACGACGGTCAGCCTGACCGACCAGCTCCCCACGCCATCTGCATCGCTTGGCCTCTCACTCTCCAGCGGGCCGACGTGCACCAGCGGCACCTGCAATTACAATGCCGGTACGCGGCGGGTGACATGGTCTGGCAGCCTGCCGGCCGGCGGCGAGGTGACCATCAGCTACGGGCTGACCGTCAATGTGCCCACCGATTACGCTCAAACCACCGCGCTGATCTTCAACGGCAGCTACAGCTATACCGACGAGTCCGACGGATCGGGCAGCGGTACATTCATGTCCGCAATTATCATCAACGGCAGGCAGGTTTACCTCCCGCTGGTGCGACGATAAGCAACACGCGATGGTTATCATCGAAGGTACAACCAGGCCTCTGACCTTCTCTGTGGTGGTGAACACCACCGATCGTGCCGGCCCGTTGCAGACGCTCCTGCACGCCCTGGAGCACCAATCCTACCCTCACTTCGAGGTAATCGTCGTCGTCGGCCCCACGCGCGATGATACACTGGAACTCCTGTCCCTGTACGCAGGGCGGGTGCGGGTCCTGCACTGCCCCACTGCCAACCTCAGTCGGTCGCGCAATATCGGTCTGCGGGCGGCGCGCGGCGACATCGTAGCCTACATTGACGACGACGCAGTGCCCTGCCAGCGCTGGCTGGAGCAACTGGCATATCTCTTTGAAGACCCATACCTTGCCGGAACCGGCGGCGTGGTGTACATGATCTACCCGCAGGAATCGCGGGTACAGCACCGCATCGGGATCATGTCGTCGCTGTTTGAACATAAGGACGTGCGCACTTCCTGGCTGGAGCATCTCACACCGCCAGGGATGGGATGCCAGTGGACCGCGCGTATGATGGGCACGAACATGGCCTTCCGCCGACAGGCTCTCTTGGAGGTCGGCGGCTTCGACGAATTTTTCATCTACATCGGGGAGGAAACCGACCTGGCCCTGCGGCTGGTGCGCGCCGGCCACGTGATCCACCCGGTGCTGGAGGCGCCGGTATATCACGTGCCCGCTTCCAGTCGCCACCGGAGGATGTTCAGCTACTATGGGAAGTGGTGGCTGCAGACCCGCTCAGGGGTCTATTTTGCCATCAAGAACGGTCTGAGGGCGGGTGATGTCGTGGGCAACATTGTGCTGCGCTGCCTCCATCTGATGCATGGCCATTGGATGGACTACGGGCAGTTGTGGCGCGAGCGTAAGATCACGCTGGGGCAGCTCTGGCTCATGCGCCTGGGAGAACTCTACGCTCTGGCCATCGGGACGCTCGCCGGGTTGTTCGCCCGGCGCCGGCTACTTCCCTGGCCAACAGGAGAATCCACTGTGGAGACAGAAACTTCCGCATCCATCCTCCGTTTCCAAAATGAACAATCCACCCTACGGGGCGCCGTGGATCCGGTAAGCGGAAAGCTGCCGTTGCGCGAGTTGCCTGCCCCGCCGTTGCGGCTATGCCTTTTAAGCAACAAATATCCGCCCGCTTACTATGACGGCGTGGGCCGCCTCACACATCTGATGGCGCAGGGCCTGTTCGAGCTGGGTCACACAGTCCACGTTATCACCTGCGGCGAGGCGGAAAAGGTAACGTTTTACGATGGCGCTTATGTCCATCACATTCCTCAGCAGACCGGGCGCTACAGCATATACCGCCGCTTTCCCAACCTGTTCTACGCTCTGAACTACAGCCATACCGTCTATGAGAAGGTGCGCCGGCTGGTCGCCAACGATGGCATACAAATCGTAGACTCCCCGATCTGGCAATGCGAAGGGCTGGTCACGGCAATCAGCGGGCTCATCCCCACCGTGGTCAGGCTGGTCACCACGTCCCGCCAGGTAGCTGATCTCCACGGTGAGCACAACGAAGACCTGCGCCTGCTGGCGGAGATGGAACGGACCCTGCTCGAGCGCGCCGGCCACGTGTTATCCAATACACGGGCCACTCTGGAATCTGTGCAGAACTTATACCAGATAGAAATCCCCGCCGGGCAATATACCATTGTGCCCTACGGGATCGTGCCGGCAGCGGATGAGGCCATCCGCCCCTTCGATCCGGAGCGCCAGGCAGGACCGATGAAAGTGCTATATGTGGGGAGGTTGGAGAAGCGCAAAGGCATCCTGGACCTGTTCCGGGCCATTCCTTTAGTGCTCCAGGCCATGCCAGACGTGCAATTCATTATCGCCGGACAGGATAACAGTGCACACGATGGATTCCTGCGGCGCACAGGGATGGACTATCCCACCTATTTCGCCCACCGCTACGGCCACTATGCCGCCCAGGTCGAATTCAAAGGGATGGTATCTGATGAAGCGCTGCAGTCCCTGTATCAATCCTGCAATCTCTTCGTCGCCCCTTCGCTGTACGAATCGTTTGGTTTGATCTACCTGGAGGCAATGAACTATGCCAAACCGGTCATCGGTTGCCACGCGGGCGGCATCCCCGAAGTGGTCGAGCACGGCGTGACCGGTCTGCTGGTTGACCCGGGGGCTCCTAAGGCTCTTGCCGAAGCGATCCTGACGCTGTTGCGCTCGCCGGTGCGGTTGCGCGAGATGGGGCTGGCCGGCCGACAGCGGTTGCTGGAGAAATTCACGTATATCCAGATGGCCCGTAAATTCGAGCAGGCTTACCGGGCCGTGATAGCCCGGCAGTGCAGGGGGTAACACGTATGAGAACGATCAGCGCGGATGAGGTGATCCAGAATATCGAATTTGAGCTGCTCCAGAGCGCTGTTTCCCACGACGATCTGGGGGCCGGGATCCAGTCAGTGCGACGGTATCAGAACAGAGTAAGGGAAAAACTTCTGGACCTCTCGCGTGACACAAAAAACGGCCGCGAAATCATCATCCATCTGTGCCAGATAAATGAGATGTTGATCACGCTGATTCAGGAGTTAAACACAGCCCTCCATGCCCTCCAGATCGAAGTGCGCAAAATGGCACGGCTGGCACAGGTCAAGGCGCTCTACGACAGCGCCGGTCAGACAGGAGAAGTCATACAGCCTGAGGAACCCATCCAGGCCAGGGCGATTCCTGTGGCTGACATAGAATATGCGATGCGTGGGGAGGCGTTGCACCTGGAGCTTGACCTGCGCCCGGCGGCCGTGCCTGTTATCGGCGGATTGGTCAAAAAACTGAAGTTCGCCCTGCATGACCTGGTGCTCTTCTATACCCGCCAACTGGCCCAGAAGCAGACAGCGGTTAACCGCATGTACGGGGAATGGATGATGTACCTGATCGAGACCTGCGAGCGTCAGCAGATAGAGATTGATCTGTTGCGTGCACGGCTGGCAGCGGTGGAATCGCACCAGGCAACACAGGCAGACAATATCAGGAGCGAGTGAAAGTTGCGTATCCTGCACCTTACCCTTCGCTACTGGCCTGCTTACGGCGGCGCCGAGCAACATCTGCGGGAACTCTCCAACCGCTTCGCTGCCGATGGCCATCAGGTGACCGTCGCCGTCACCGATGCGCTGGACTTTGAGCTGCTTTGGGACCCCAGCCGGCGCCGCGTGACCCAGCCGGCGACGGAAG
>DAOTYA010000066.1:0-17751 GCA_034435075.1 Anaerolineae bacterium | reverse complement strand
CAGCACCCGCCATACAGTCCCGTAGACAGGTGGACCGGCTAACCATTCCATCCCCACCCCCTCACAGATGTGTTTCCAGTGCTCCTGCGCCCACACCAGCATCCCCCGCAAGCTGCTCTCTCCATTCACAGCGGCTAAGAGCCTATCCGAAAAACCGTACAAGCGGCATCCCTATGCCGCTTATACCGACGCATAGGGATGCGTCGGTTACGTTTTTCGGATAGGCACTAAGTACTGTCAAATAAGCGAATCGTGAGGTGTGCGTAATATTTGCATCCTCCTCGGCTCGGGCCGTGTTCCGGACACAGCGTAGGACAACCGCTCGCAGTTATCTTACAATCTTTTGAGTAAGGACCGGGCAGGCCAGGGCAATACCCTGACCTGCCCGCTGTTTTGCGCTTTTGTCGGAGTGTAGTAGGATTGTACCATGTGGGACAGGCTTTCAGCCTGTCCGTAAGTCCCAGACCGGCTGAATCAGGGGGCTATGATGGAGTACACACAACCCATCGGGGTAGAAGATGTTCGGAATGACCTGGTAACCGCTACTAAAGACCTGGTGCAGACCACGTTAAGGAACCTGATCCTGGCGACCTGCGGCGTCTATTTGCTCTGCTACTATCTGGCTTTCGCATCCGAGGTTGTGCATCTTGACTCGGGTTACTCGGCTATCACCGTGCTTGTCCTCCTGAGCACGGGCTTCGCTCTCTGGCTGCTGCCGCGGCGTTTACTGGCTGCCCAGGTGGTGTGGCAGAGTGGATTGGCGCTCTCTATCACCCTAGCTCTGTATATCTCGCGGCAGCCAGAGGTCATGTTCCTGTACACGCTGTTGCCGCTTCTGGCGGCGATCACCGTGGGCTGGCAGGCCGGCGTCCTGGCCGAAGCGGCCATCATCGGGCTGGTGCTGTGGATCGCATCCAGTGCATGGATGCCGCCCGTGCCGGCTGGCTATGTTCTGGCCACGGTCGTCAGTGGCGCCTATGGTGTGCTGCTGGGCTGGACCGTGATCCACACGCTGCTCACGGCAACCCACTGGTCGCTCTTCTATGCGGAGCGTGCCCAGCAAAAGGTGCAGGAGGCCTATCAGCAGCGGGTAGAACTCAAACAGACTCAGGAGGACTTGCTGCATGCCAACCAGGAGCTGGCCCGGCTCTCCGAGCGGCTGGAGGTGATGTACCGGATGGCGGAAGAGGCCCGGCGGGCCAAGGAGGAGTTCGTGGCCAATGTGAGCCACGAGCTGCGCACGCCGTTGAATATGATCATCGGCTTCAGCCAATTGATCACCCAGTCGCCCCAAATCTATGGCGCCCGACTGCCCCCGGCTCTCCTGGCCGACATCACCGCCATCCAGCGCAACAGCCAGCACCTGGCCAGACTGGTTGATGACGTGCTCGACCTCAGCCAGATCGAGGCCGGGCGCATGGCGCTCAGCAAGGAGTGGACCTCACCGGCGGCCATCGTGGAAGAGGCCGTGCAGGTGGTACGCCCGTTGTTCGAATCCAAAGGACTCTCCCTGGAAACGGATGTGTCGCCGCACCTGCCCGGCATATTCTGCGATGTCACACGCATCCGGCAGGTAGTGATCAACCTGCTGAGCAACGCGGGTCGTTTCACCGAACAGGGTGGGGTGCGCGTCAGGGTATGGCAGGAGGATGAGACTCTCCTGTTCAGCGTGGCCGATACCGGCCCGGGCATCCCTCCAGAGGCACAGCAGCGGCTCTTCGAGCCATTCCAGCAGGCGGATAGTTCCATCCGTCGTCTCTACGGCGGGAGCGGCCTGGGCTTGAGCATCAGCAAAAGGTTCGTCGAGATGCACGGGGGTGACATGAGGCTGGAGAGCCAGGTGGGGGTCGGCACGACGATCACCTTCACCCTGCCGTTGAAAATTCCCCCACCGGCTATCTCCGCCGAAAGCGGGAACGTAAGGCGGTGGTTCAGTCCATATACAGCCATTGACTACCGGCTGCGTACCAGACGTTCACGGGCCCCCGCACCGACGGTCACGCCACGCTTCGTACTCCTCGGAGCGGACGAGACACTGCGCCGGTTTTTCGCACGCTACGGGGAGGATGTCGAGTGGGTCCCTGTACCTGACCTGAACGCCGCCGTCGGCGAGTTGAACCGTTCACCGGCCCGCGCGTTGATCGCCAACATCCCTCCCTCAGAGAGGTCACCGGCCCTGATGTCGCAATTGGCCAGCCTGCCTCACCACACGCCCGCGGTGGTGTGCTGGATACCCGGACAGGGTGAAGCAGCCAGACAACTGGGGGTGGCGCGCTATCTGGTTAAACCCGTCTCCCGCGAGGCGCTTCTTTCGGTCCTGGATGAGCTTGGTGTGGGAATACGCCGCGTGTTGCTGGTGGATGACGAGCCGGAGGTATTGCAGCTTTTCACGCGGATGCTCTTCTCTGCCGGGCGCGGATACGAGGTCTTGCAGGCCAGGAATGTGCAACGTGCCCTCGCTCTGCTGCGCGAGCGCCGTCCCGATGTGGTGTTGCTCGACCTGGTGATGCCGGAAATGGATGGGTTTCAATTTTTGCATGAGATGAGGAAGGACCCTGCCGTGCGGGAGATACCTGTGGTGGTGATCTCGTCCCGAGATCCTTCCGGCGAGCCAATCGTGAGCGATGTGCTGACCGTCGTGCGCGGCGGAGGGATTTCGGGGCGTGATTTGCTGGCCTGTGCTCAGGCGATCAGCGAGATTCTCTTATCCGCGCCGCCTGCTCGTCCAGCGCCGCCAGAAACGCCTGCCGTGTGACCGGCTTGCGCACAAAGCCGCTGGCGCCGAGGGAGAAGGCCATTTCTTCCTGCGCCAGGATCGTGCAGACGATCACGGGAATATGGCCGGTGCGCGGGTGCTGGCGCAATTGGGAGAGCACCTTCCAGCCATCCACGCGGGGCATCATCACATCCAGCACGATGATGCGAGGGGAGAACTCTTCGGCCAGGCTCAGGGCGCGATCTGGATCGCGTGTGGTGATCAGGCAGTAACGGGTACCCGCCGTGTAGCGCTGCAAGAGCTGGAGGGTGTCAGCATTGTCGTCAATGACCAGCACCGGCAACTGTTGGGCAGCCGGGAGGGTCAACGTGGCGCTGAAGTTTTCCCCCTCTTCTTCTGGCAGGGTCAGCCGGCCTCCGCTCAGATCGGCCAGGTACTGCGCCTGCTCGAGGCTGGCCGCATCGTCGCCGGAGAGCGGAGGGCTGCCGGCCGGTGATTGCGTCTGTATCTGGAGTTCGACCTCCGCAGGGTGTGCACGTGCCAGGAGGAAGACGCATCCTCCTGTTGCCTGGCGAATGGCGACACTCAGCAGGTTCAGCAAAGTCTGGCTCAGAGCGATCGGGTGGATGGCCAGGCCGGGCAGGTCGCCGCTGACCGTGGCCTCCAGGCGTACCCCGTATCGGGCAGCCAGCGGCTCGCTCAGTTGTATGACTTCAGACAACGTCTGTGGCAGATCCACCGCGCCTGCCGGCGGGGTCTCCTTCAGCCAGGCCAGTTCATCGGTCATAGCGGGAGTATCGTCTGCCTGGTCACGCAGCCGGCTATCCAGATCGAACTGCCGCCAGAGCCGGCCGGCCAGCGCCTCGATCGCCGCGTGCTCCTTGCGCCGCAGGTGGCGCACCGACATCCCTAACTGCCTGGCGACCTGTTGTTGGGTCATTTGTTGGAGGTAGCGGTAGGACAGCAGCTCGTGGAGCTCCCACGCCTGCGACTGGCGTGGCTCGTCGCTGCGTGGCGCAAGCGATTCGATGGCCTCGGTGAGGATGTCCTGCATTGCCGGGAACGCATCGGGGCGATTGGCGATCCCGAAGAGGGCGGCCAATGGATTCTGACGCAGGCGGTCGGGTTCGTAGAGATGGTTCAACGCCTGGCGCAGGTGTGTCAGGAATTCCTGGCGGGTCAGCATGTCCCCTTTTTGTCCCCTTCCATGCCGAAATCTTGTGACAGGCCGTGCATTTTCTGCTATGCTTACAGGCAGGGTATAAGTGTACCCAGACTGTCGCGTAAAGTCAAATTGGAGATTTGGAGATAGGAGGTAGAAAAATGTCTGATAAATTAACTCGGCGTGATTTCTTGCGCCTGGGCGCTCTGACGGCTGCCGGAGCGGCCCTGGCCGGGTGCGCCACTCCCACCCCTCAGGTGGTGAGAGAAACGGTCGAAGTGCCGCAGACCGTGGAAGTGCCCGTCAAGGAGACCGTTGTAGTGCAGCCGACGGAACCCCCCGCGACTGTGCCGCCTGCACCTGAACCGGCAAATCTGGTGATCGCTGTGGGGACGGGAGAGTTTAGCGATGAAGCTCTGGAAACGTTCCTTGGGCAGGCTAAACTGGTGGCAGGTGTGGAGCGCTTAGAGCCGGATGCGACACGTCTGCGGGCGATGTTTGCCGCCGCCACGCCGCCGGACATCTGGTGTGGCAGCGGCGCGGACGTGCCTGAAGTTGTACGGCTCGGCTGGCCATTGGACCTGACCGAGTTCTTCCAGATCAGCCAGGTGCTCAAACCCGACGACATGCAGCCTGCCGTCGGCTACTTCCAATACAGAGGCGGCTGGTATGGGATGCACAAGGACTTCTCCTGTGATATGCAGCTTCAGATCAACGCTGCGGCCTTCGAGGAGGCTGGACTCCCGGTGCCGGAGCCCAAGAAATTGTACACCTACCAGGACGCGGCAGAGTGGGCCAGGGCGCTCACCAAGAAGGAAGGAGAGCGTACGCTACGGATCGGCTGGGCCGATAATGAGTGGTGGGACGGCATCCTGCAGAACGTACTGGCGGAGAATGAGGAGGAGCTTTTCGTAGACGATTTTACCAGAGCGAACATCAAGGATAACCAGACCGTACGTGATGTCCTGGCCTTCTATGCCCAGTTGGCCAGGGAGAACGTGATATGGAATCCGCTCAACCCCAGCCCGAGCTGGCCTGGCGACGACTATGTGACTGGTCGTGCCGCGATGATCCGCTACGGTTACTGGATGCATGGCATCGTCGTAGGCACAGCACCGGAGGACCTGGCTGCTCCCATAGAAAAATTCGTGATGCTGCCAGGCCTCTCCTGGGGTGGCAAGAAGATCGTGGATCCGCCGATGGGCGGCGCTGGCTGGTTCATCGCCCGGGCGACCCAGGCTCCGCTTGCGGCATGGGAGTTGTTCGAGTATTACATGGGTGGGCCACCTGCCGAGGAACGCGCCCGCAGTGGTTGGGGGCTTCCGGCGCTGAAATCGCTGATGCCGCTCGTTCCTCAGGAAACGGAGTTCGATAAGCAGTGGTACGAGGCTGTGGTTTGGGAGCTGGAGAACACCGTACAGAAACCGCGGCAGCTTAATCCGTTCATCTCGACCGGCAATATCAACTCCGCCTGGCAGACGAATTTCGAGCTTTACCTGAAGGGTGACATTACGCTCGATGAGGCGATTGACAACACGGACAAAGAAGTCAACACCGCATTGAGAGAGCGCATCAGCGCCCTGGGATAAAGCAGCGAAGCCGGTAGTGGGGACGGGCTCAGGCCCGTCCCCTAAACAATTCGGGCGGTGGCTCTCTACCCCTCTGAGTAATCCCGGAGGTGCAATGTCGTTCATCCAGGAAATCCAATCCACCTGGCGCAGGCGCGGTGTGCGTGAGCGCATCCCCTGGCGCAAAGCGATCTGGTTTTATCTCTTCATCCTCCCGTGGATCATCGGCTTTTTGGTCTTTACGCTGGGGCCGGTGCTTTCAGGTATTGTGATGTCATTCACCAATTTCGATGGTGTTTACCTGGACCGCGCCAGATTCGTTGGCCTGCATAATTATGTGATGGCTTTTCAGGACAAGGATGCCTGGTGGGGGTTCAAGCGCGTGATGTATCTGGCCCTGGTGGGGATACCCCCCGGCATGCTCCTGTCATTTTTGGCAGCTCTCCTGCTCACCCGCAACATCCGCGCGCGTGGACTTTTCCGTACCCTGTTTTACATCCCCTCGTTGCTGCCGGTCGTGGGCACGGTGTGGGTATGGAAGATGATGATGGACAACAACTACGGGCTGGTGAACGCGCTGCTGGACGCGATCAAACCGGGTACTTATGTCAGGTGGATGACCGAATATCCGAGTCTGGTACTTGTCTTGATGGGGATCTGGGGCGCCACAGGGCAGGGTACCGTCTATTATATGGCGGGCTTCCAGAACGTCCCCCGCGAGCTGGAGGAGGCGGCGCTGATTGATGGCGCCAACGCCTGGGAACGCTTCCGTTATGTCACTCTTCCTCTGGTCACGCCGGTCATCTTCTACCAGTTGGTCACCACTGCAATGGGGCTGGGCCAAATACTGGTCCAGCCGCTGCTGTTGGCTGGTGGGATTGGCGGTTCTGGCTCCGGCCTGAGCGCCATGCCTCCCCGTGACAACTATGTCTTCATGGTGCACGTATTCAAGAAGGTTTTTGACTATCGGCTGTTCGGTTACGGCTTCGCACTCCTCTGGCTGCTCTTTGCCTTCTCGCTCGTCGTCACCCTGATCGTGTTTAGCAGCTCGAAGTATTGGGTCTACTATGAGGTGGCGCAGGATTGAAATGGCAGGACGTGTCCTGTGCCCGGCGCGACTGAGCAATAGAGTCATTGCACAATCGCAACAGGTGATTGACAGGAAGAACACTAAGGCAGGTACGTATGATCACCACTTTGCAGAGAATAACTTCTTCTGACACACAACCCGCGATCCACCTGCGGTCCGAGAGATTCTACCGTGTACAAAGAAGGCTGAATTGGCTCTTGCTCTATGGGATATTGATCTTTTGGGTCACCTTGTTGATGTTACCTGTGATCTGGCTGTTAGTTAGCTCGTTCAAGACAGATGCAGAGCTTATTTCATATCCTCCGCGCTTTTTCCCTAAGGTGTGGCGGTTCAGCAATTACGTAGACGTGATCGCCAAATACAGGTTCCTCACGTATGCCGGGCGCACGATTTACCTGGCGACGATGTTTATGGTGACGAATGTGGCCTCGTGCTCGCTGGCTGGATATGCTTTCGCCCGCATCCAGGCGCCGGGCCGGGCGTATCTGTTCATCCTGATGCTGGCTTCGATTATGGTGCCGGGCATCGTGACGCTGATCCCCCAGTTTGTGCTCTATACCCGTATGAAAATCATCAACACCTACTGGCCCTGGTTCCTGTGGGGACTGGCCGGCAACGGCTATCAGATTTTCCTGTTTCGTCAGTTCTTCGCCAGTTTTCCCGTTGAGCTTGAGGACGCAGCAGCCGTGGACGGGTGTTCCCCATTCCGCACCTACTGGCAGATCTTCCTCCCCAACGCCAAACCCGTGTTGGCCGTGACCGGCCTGTTCGCCTTCCAATGGGTATGGGGCGATTACTTTAACCAGGCGCTGCTCCTGACGGAGCGTAAAGCCACATTGGCTATGAAGCTGGCCAATGCGTTCGTGGACCCACGCGGAAATCCCCTGGTTACGATCACGATCGCAGCCATTGTCATCTATGTCCTGCCGATGATCATCGTCTACTTCCTGGGCCAGCGGCAGATTGTGGAAGGAATTGTCACCACTGGCGTAAAGTGACCATCACCACCTCAGGTGTAACGGGAGGATTGGTGAATTTTGCTGACACTCTCGAGATTGACATGGAGGCTCAAATAGTTCGGCGGGGGGAAGAAGAGATCAAACTCACTCCGCGGGAGTATGCCGTTTTGGCTTATTTTATGCGCCATACCGGACGCCTGATCAGCGACAACGATTTACTTGACAATGTATGGGGTAGCGATGCCATCCTTGGCGATGCAGCAGTGCGCACTGTGATCAGCCGGCTGCGCCGCAAGCTGGGCGACGATGCCCGCCAGCCACGCTACATCTTCACCGTCTGGGGAAGAGGATATCGCTTCAATCCGTGAGGACGCTGCAGGAAATTGCTACAAAATAGTCACGATTTGGCATGCTTGCGGCTTATAATATAGGTAGAACTGCTGAATCTACCTGCATTCCATTCGTGTCAATTGTGCGATTCGTGGCAGATGGATGGCGGCGACCCGGATTTCTTGTTCATTGTGTGGGGATATCACTCGTAATGGACTGACTGCCCTGCTACGACAATGGTGATACGGATGACGTCACAGTGCCCTGCCGAACATCTCACCGAAGCTCTGTTCTGCCAGGAAGAGCCCTGGCGCAGTCGTTTTTTGACGCTGGTGGCTCATTACGCCAATGGGCAGGCAGAAGATGGGGGATTGCCCACGCGTGAGGAGGTCATAGCCTGGCTGGGTAAGAGGCCCTGCCTCTGTAGCTGGGTGGCGCAGTTGTTGATGACCTGGCACGGCGCGCAGGTCACGGAGAAGCGGTGACGCCGTGGAGGGACAGGCCGATTGATCAATAGATTGTTACGGCCTGGAAGGAGTGGCTGTCCGTATCCGGCCGTCCGATGGAGTTTGATGAGGAGGTAAGTGAAATGAGAACAAAATTGATATTGCGATTCTCCCTGGTGGTAGGAGTATTGTTGGTGGTTGTGCTGGCGGCAGGAGTGGCGCTGCCGCTGAAGCAGCAACCGATGGCCCAGGCCCAGACCTGCCGCAATGCGATCCAGTGGCCCTTCGCTCAGAATAGCATCTGGAACATGCCGATCGGGAGCAATGCCCAGTACGTTCATGCCGGGATCGGTGCCCCTCAGGCGATGGGGGTGACCGTAGATGAGGATATCCTCATTCTCGAGCCAGGTGCCCCACTGAAGAAGGTGGCCTATAACAATGCCGGATGGGATCCAGGCAAAACGCGCTGCGGCTCCATCGTTTCCGGGCAGTATCTGTGGGGTGGACTCCAGGTCCCTGTCCCTAATGACTTCTCAACTGATCCGGGGTATCTGGGGAGTACGCCAAATATGAGCGGGGGTATCCTGATGCCAGATGGTGTGACGCTCAAGCAGACCCAGCCGTTGCACGTCTGTGGAGCGGGTGGCACGGTGACCAGCCAGTACGAGTTTCCCGACGATAACATCAAGACCGGAGATGGGATTCAAGGTGCGCACGGCGGAAGTGGTATGTCGAGTATGGGCGGCACCCTCCGCGTGGGAGAACTGGTGCCGGGCGGAGTGATCCGTCATGCGCTCAAGATCAACCTTTACGCCCGCAAGTACCTGGCCTACAACAACGATGGGACACGTGGCTACCGCTGGCCGGCGCCGCGCGCGGATAGTTATGCCGGCGATCCCAACAGCCCGTGCAGGTACGGAGGGACGGTCTCGGCTTTGGAAATGGGGGCGCTGTTGGCCCTGAAACCGGACTTCAACATCAATAACCTCCGCACCGAGCCAGCCAGGATCCTGGCGCAGGCGTTTAAGGACTATGGCGCATACGTGGTGGACGATACCTGCTGGGACGTGTTCGGGATCACCACCGAATGGGGTCCCGATGGGCGAGTCATCAGCGAGTTCCAGTCCGTGTGGGGATGGCCGTTTGAGACGAGCAAGTTATCCACCTGCACCGATACGAGCAATGAGTGCAAATGGGCCAAGGACTGGGCCGATATTCTCACCAACCTCCACGTGGTGAACAACAACAGTGCGAGCAGCATCGGCGGCGGCGGTACGCCACGTCAGCCCCTGGCCCCGCCGTTCTGTGATGGGAGCCCAACTGCGACACCGACAGCGACGCCTGCCGGCCTGCCCAGCCCGTGGCAGACCCAGGACATCGGGGCAGTGGCGGCGACCGGAAGCGCCTCGTATTCCAACGGCGTCTTCACGGTCAAGGGCTCCGGCGCGGACATTTGGGATACGGCCGATGAGTTCCGATTTGTATACCAGACCCTCAACGGCGACGGTCAGATCGTCGCGCGGGTAACCGGCGTGCAGAACACGAACGCCTGGGCCAAGGCGGGGGTGATGATCCGCGAGACGCTGAACGCCAACTCCAAACACGCGATGATGGTGCTCACGCCGGGCAACGGATTGGCGTTCCAGCGCCGCACCAGCACAGGGGGCAGCAGTTACCACACTTCGGGCGGTTCAGCCAGCGCCCCTTACTGGGTTAAACTGGTGCGCAGCGGGAACACCTTCACCGCCTACAAGTCGAGCGACGGGACGAACTGGACACAGGTGGGGTCGGAGACGATCAGCATGGCGGCGAGCGTCTACGTGGGATTGGCGGTGACTTCTCACAACGACGGGACGCTGTGCACGGCGACGCTCGATAACGTGAGTGTGGGGGGTGGCGCGTCGCCCACGCCCACACCTACACCGACCAACACGCCCACGCCTACACCTACACCGACCAACACGCCCACGCCGACTCCAACCCCAAGCGGTCAGCCCACTACCTACGAGGCGGAATCCTCGTCCAACACACTGACAGGCCGGGCGGCGGTGGCCTCGTGTTCGAATTGCTCTGGCGGGCAAAAGGTCGGCTATGTTGGCAATGGTGATGGTCAGGGCGAGGGGACGTTGCAGTTCAACGGTATCAATGTGGCCAGCAGTGGTAGTTACCAGATCACGATCTACTACCTGAACGGTGACAGTGGCAATCGTACCGCCCAGATGAGCGTCAACGGTGGAGCGGCAACCAATGTCTCCTTCCCCTCCACAGGTTCCTGGCCTAACCCGAACGTGGGCAGCGTCAACGTGACGGTGAACCTGAACGCGGGTAACAATACGCTCAAGTTCTCTAACCCGTCAGCGTGGGCGCCGGACTTTGACCGAATCACCGTGCCCGGCGGCGCATCGCCCACACCTACACCGACCAACACGCCCACACCTGCTACCTACAGCGAGGATTTCAACGATGGGCAGGCACAGAGCTGGACACTTTCTAACGCTTCCGTGTCTTCCCAGCAATTGGTGTTGAACAACTGGGGCGGTGCTTCATCCGGCGTGTACGACGGCCAGACCTTCAGCGCCAACTACACGTACGGGGTAGACGTGACCACAGTCGCTGGCGACAATGCGAATAAACTGCGGATTCTCTTCAACTACTCCAACTCCTCGAACTACTACTACGTGGAGGTCGGCGGCGGCACATCGAACACGGTGACGTTGAATAAGAAGGTGGGTGGCAGCGTTACAACGCTCGCGACATATGGCTCGGCGTATCCGATCAAGGACGTCTGGGTACGCTTCACGATCACCTACTCAAGCGGTGGTTATATCACGGTCAAAGCCACCAAAAACGGCGTCATGACCACGCTGTTCAACAACGTCCAGGACTCCTCACTCACCTCCGGCAAGATCGGGGTAGAGGGCCAGTGGATGGTCGCTAATGTGGATAACGTCGTCGTAAACTACTGATCCCCGCACTGGAGGCGCTTCGCGTAAGTCAGGGCGACCCACCGGGTCGCCCTGATACTGCCCCCCTATGGTCGGCGAAGGCTGGCCGCAGGCCCAAGGCTTCCAAAGGGTAATTTCCGGCACAGTTAACATCATTCAGGAGGAGCAAAGTGCAACATACACAGAAATTCACATTGTGGCGGCTGGCGATGCCGCTCATACTGGCCGTGCTTTTGGCGCTCGTCGTCAGCGCCGTGACGTTTGCCGGCGACAGGGCAGCCTTCCCCCAGAAGGCAGAGAACGTCGCAGTACCGTCCGTTGTGCAGCAGCATAACATCCCCTACTGGCAGAAATTCAGCGCGGCGACTTTCCCGGCCGGCTGGGTGACCAACGGCTTCACCGTCACCGAGGGTGTGGCTGTGCCGGCCAATCCCGCCGGGGGGACGTTCACCGCTATCTACAGCGACGTGGTCTATTCCGGCGCCTATGTGTACAAAGTGGATATGGTCAACAAGTGGAGCGCCAACGGCAACACCGCGCGCATCATCTTCAACTACGTGGATGATAACACATTCTACAATCTCTCCATCGGCGGCGCGGGCGAGGTGAAGCTGATGCGTGGATGGTGGACCGAGATCGCCAGGCGGACCATCGCCTACACGCCGGGAGGAAAAGCCACGTATGCCATCTATTACAACAACGGCGTCATCACCGTCAAAGCCACGCGTGATGGTAAGACGGTCACGCTGTTCGACCGCGTGGTGGATCATACCATCCCCGCCGGCAAGATCGGCTTCGGGACGGCCTGGACGCTGGCCGAGTTCGACAATGTGGAGGTGACGCTGGGGGCTTACCGCGATCCGTATGTCTGGCCGTTTGCCCAGACCAGCATCTGGAACACGCCCATCGGCAGCGGTGCCATCTTCACCCCGGCCAATATCGTCCCGCCGACGGCCTACGGGCTGACGCTTGATGAGGATGTCATCATCATGGAACCGGACGCCCCGCTGATGGATGTCTACTTCAATTTCATGGGCTGGGGGCCGGGCAGCCGTGAGGAAGGGGCGCGCTGTGTCGCACAGGGCGGCCTGGTCGGAAGGTACCCTATCCCTGACCGGTTCATCCGCGACCATTACCAGAACTCCACCCCCAACAGTTGCGCAGCCATCCTCTGGCTCGATAGCCGCACGATCAAGCAGAACCAGCCTTTCCACCGCTGCACGGGGTTTCCTTATGCAACGACCGGTGGCCTGGCTAACGATGGCGACCTCTACGGCGACGGGCTTGCAGGCGCACACGGTGGAAGCGGCCTTTCAAGTATGGGAGGAACGCTGCGCGTTGGCGAATTGGTGCCGGGTGGCGCTATCAGCCACGCGCTCAAGATCAATCTCTTCGGCCATGAAAACTATTACTACAGCCTGGACGAGCCGGATGGTAAGCCCGGTTACCGCTGGCCGGCGTTCAATGCTGACTCCTATGCCGGTTCAGGCGACATCAGGTATGCCGGTACCAATCCAGAGTTACAGATGGGCTCGCTCCTGGCGCTGCCACCCGATATTGACCTGACCGATCTGGCCAATAATGACCTGGGGCTGGAGACCGAACCGGGCCTGATCCTGGCGCGCGCTTTCCAGAACTACGGCGGCTACATCGTTGACGATACTGCCTGGAGCGTCTACGCCATCGCGACGGAATGGGGGCCGGACGACCGCACCGACCTGGAGTTTGAGCGCGTGTGGGGCTATCCGATGGTCACTCCGGATATTACCAGTTCTCCTTGGGCGCGCGATGTCCACCGCATCTTCTCCAATCTCCACGTCGTGGTCAACAACGGACCGGACAGCGTTGGCGGCGGTGGAACACCCCGGGTACCTCTTGCCCCTCCTCTGCGTCCGTGGAAGATCATGCCACTGGGCGATTCGCTCACGGCCGGTGATGCTGACCCGAACGGCGCCCAGAGCTATCGCGGCGACCTGTATCATCTGCTCGCACAGGCCGGTTACCTGATTGACTTCGTCGGGCGCCAGTCGTGGCAGACCTACGCCGGTGGCGATCCTGACCACGAGGGACACGGGGGCTTCACCATCGGCCCGGATTCCTCGACGATCGGCAACATTGACCGCTACCTGGAGACCTACCTGGATGCGAGCGAGCCAGACATGATCCTGCTCCTCATCGGTATCAATGATATGTTCCCCGGCCCGGAGCGGCCTGATGTGGTGCCGGAGCAGGCCGCCGATAAATTGGAGGCGCTGGTCAATCGCATCACGCAACTCCGTCCCAATGTCAAGGTGATGGTCTCCTCGCTCGTGCCGGTCAACTGGGATGACACGGGCTGGACGGCCTACCATAACGTGAACGCCCGCGCTGCCCAGATCGGCAATGCCAGCCCTACTGACAACGTCTACTTCGTGGATATGTACGGCTCACTGGCGGGGCAGATGACTGCAGAAGATTACATGCCCGATAACCTCCATCTCAGCGCCAGCGGCGCGCGTAAAGTGGCGCAGGTCTGGTTCGCTGCGTTGGCGCAGCCTGAGGTAGGATTGGACCGCGAGCCGCCCACACCACCCTACCCCAAGACCGAGGCGAAAGTCGAGGCCTTCTTGCCTTACGGTGAGAAAAAGCTGCACGGTGTGCCCTTCGGTTCTGGCGCGGCCTCCGCACCCGGTCTTGAGTTCGACAAGGCCTATGACGGTGATCCTAACACCTACTTCGATGCTGCTGCGGCCGACGGGGCCTTTGCCGGCATTGACCTGGGTGAGGGAAACGCAGCGCAGGTGACCAAAATCCGCTTCCATCCACGCCTGGGCAACGCTGACCGTATGGCCGGCGGCCGCTTCCAGGGCTCCAACGTCGCTACCGACACCGGGTACGTGGACCTTTACATCATCCCGGCCACTACCATCCCCGGCACGACGTGGAATACCGTCGTGCTGACGAACACGCGATCCTTCCGCTACCTGCGCTACCTGGGGCCGGATGGCTCCCACGGCAACGTCGCCGAGGTCGAGTTCTGGACGGTGGGCCGTACCCGTGTGGTGACCGGCACACCGTTCGGCGTGGGGCCAAGCTGGGGCAATAACCCCAACACGACCTACGAGAAGGTCTTTGACGGCGACACCTCTACCTTCTATGACTACTACGCGGGCTCCGGCGGCTATGCCGGCATTGACCTGGGGCCTGGCAACGCTGTCGAGGTTACCGCCATCCGCTACTGGCCGCGCCAGAACTGGGAAGCGCGTATGATCGGCGGCAGGTTCCAGGCTTCCAACGTGGCAACCCACACCGCCTATGTGGACCTGTTCACAGTGCCGCAGATACCGGAGCTGGCCTGGAACGTTGGGTTGCCCACAGCCGGGCAGACGCAACGATACCGCTATCTGCGCTATTACGGCCCGGATGGTGGCTATGGCAACGTCTCCGAGGTCGAGTTCTGGACGGCGGACGATGTGGAAAAACTGAGCGGTACACCTTTTGGCGAGGAAGTGACACCGCCCGGTTACACCGTCTATCTGCCACTGGTTCTGCGGAACAGCGGCACATCTGGAGCAGCGCAGGCTGGAATGTCCCCTCACGTCGTAAACGCGGGGTACGCCGACCTGTTTGATGGCGACGTGCGTACAGCCCCCGATGTCGGCATCGCCGGCATTGACCTGGGCGCGGGCCACGAGCGGGCCGTCGCGGTGATCCGCTACTACACCCTGGCAGGCCGGGACCTGGCCGGTGGCAGGTTCCAGGGCGCCATCACCACGACGAATGTGCTCACGGGCGCCGGGTTCGTGGACCTCTACACCATCCCTGCCGGACCAACCGAGGCCACCTGGTACACCGTTGTCCTTACCGACGCGACCACCTATCGCTTCCTGCGCTACGTGGCGCCTGAGGGCCAGGTCGGCAGCGTCACCGAAGTCGAGTTCTGGGCGCTCAAGCCAGTGACGCCGGAGCCGTTCATCGCAGCATATAAGACAGCGGATGCGATGACCGGCACCCTCGGCACGCCGGTCAGGTATACCTGCTACGTGGCGAACCCCACGACCTACACAATTGACATCGAGGCGACAGATGACCGGCTGGGGCCCGTGTTCAGCCAGGCCGTAGAACTTGGCCCGGGTGAAAGCGCCGTGGGCGATCTCGTCTACTGGCCGGGCGTGCTGGACCCGGTCGGCCCACTCACCAACACGCTGTATGTCACCGGTACGGTGGCGGGCACCGGCCAGACCGTTTATGCCAGCGCCAGCTATGTCCTGACACTTGTCGAGGGTGGCCATCCGCTCCTGGTCTCCAAGGTCGCCAGCGCGCCGACCGTCAAGCCAGGCGACGTGGTCACCTACACCTACCGCATTACTAACGTCAGCGGCATCTCGTTGAGCGTGGAGGCGTATGATGACCTGCTTGGCCTTGTGGCGCTCGATAAGGACGTGCTGGAGACCCAGGAGGTCGCGGTCGGTACCCTCTCCACACTCATCGGCGCCGAAGACCCGGCTCCCCTGGTCAATACCGTTGTCGTGACCGGCAGCAACGGCAGCCGGCGCTATGTGGTGGAAAAGAGCCTGTCCCTGGACCTGACCCGCCTGGCAGTGCTCAAGACCGCCGATGTTTCTGCAGCGCTGGTGGGCGATGACGTGGTCTACACCTTCCAGGTGACGAACACCGGCAGCGTGCCGCTCGTGTTGACGGCAACGGATGACCATCTGGGCATGGTTCCTTTCGTTCAGCCCCTCCTCCTGGGCGGCGAGAGCACCGTTGGCGTGATCACTCATGAGCTTAGCCTGGCGGATTATCAAGAGGCCACGGCGCACGGTGGATGGCTCACCAACACGGTCGTCGTCACCGGCTCGCGCTGGCTGGCATCCTACGCCGATAACTTCGATACCCCACCGTCCGACTGGATGATCTGGGCAACCGAATCCGGCAAGCTGGTCTTCCAGTGGGGAGAATTGCAGTCCACCAAATGGCCCGGCCGTTCGCTGGCGGTCTACACCGGCACCGTCTACTCCGGCCCCTACGCCTATGTCGTGGAAGCCGCGGGCGGTGGAGGTGATTACGGCAACGCGATCTCACTGATCTTTAACTATCAGGATGTCAACAACTTTTACCAGGTACGCCTGGATGCCGGTCAAGGCGGCGCGGGCACGGTCCAGGTGCGCCGGGGCTGGTGGGACATCCTGTACACCTCGCCGGTCACCTACAACATCCATCGCCGTGGCCTGGTTGAGCTGGCATATGTGGATGGCACGGTCACGGTGCGCTCGCTGCGCGACGGCACGACGCTCCTGAACGCTGTGCCGGTGCTGGCGCTCGACCAGGCGCAGGGCCGCACACCGCTCACCTCCGGCTACGTCGGCCTGGGCGAGATGGATAACGGCGAGGCGCGCTTCGATGACTTCACCCTGTACACCGCCGGGGAGGCCGTTGCGGCACAGGGCCGCTTCGCGCTCACGGTCAGCGCGCCGCCGCTGGTGGTGGAGAAGACCGCTAATGTCTCCCGCATCGCCGAGGGGCAGACGGTCACGTATACTTACCGTGTGGTCAATATGACGTACCTGACCCCCACCGTGTACAGGTTGGAGGGCTACGACGATAAACTGGGTGCAGTCACCTTCACACCGGACACGATAGGTGCGGGAGAGGTCGCCACAGCCACGATCACTTACACGGTACGGTTCGGCGACGCGCCGGTGGTGGTGAACACCGTGTATGTCACCGGCATGCTCCAGCTCGGCACGCTGTGGGTCCCGGCAGCTTACGCGCAGGATGAGTTTGCGCTCCATGTAATCCCTGGTGGCAGCGTTGCCGTGGAGAAGACGGCGGACAGGGCACTCGCCCACGTAGGTGAGGAAATTGTCTATACTTACCGGGTGACCAACACCGGCCTGATCACGTTGACAGTCACGGCGGTGGACGACCCGCTGGGGCCGGTCACGTTGGGTGACACTCTGCTCAGCCCGGGCGAGGCCACGGTGGGCACGCTCGCGTATACCGTCCGCTTCGCCGATCAGCCCGTTATCGCCAATACGGTCGTCGTCACCGGCACGCCCTGGGAGGGCCCGACCGTCACGGCGCAGGATAGCCTGCGCATCCCGGTCTGGCCCGGTGGAGTGCGCGTCGAAAAGTCCGCCAGCACGTCCACAGCCCGCGTTGGAGAGGTGGTGACGTATACCTATGCCATCCACAACGACAGCAACAGCACGCTGACGCTGGAAGTCCAGGACGACCTGCTGGGTGTGGTTGCACTCGATGACCCGCACCTCGCGCCGGGTGCGAGCACGTCCGCCAGCATGACCTACATCGTCACGTTCGACGACCTGCTGGCCGGCGCCGTGACGAACACGGTCGTGGTGACCGGGACGCCTGAGTTTGCGGTCTACACGCAGACCTTTGACACGCCGCCGGCCGACTGGACGATCTCCGATCCGACCAGGTTCGTGGTCTCCGATGGGGCGCTCCGTACCGGGCCTGGCACGTGGGACTACCTCTACGCGCTCTACGACGGTGCTACCTATGCCGGCTCGTACCGGGTCAGCCTGGACCT
>DAOTYA010000065.1:0-28588 GCA_034435075.1 Anaerolineae bacterium | reverse complement strand
GGTTGTCCAGATAGAGGAGATTGCCCGACGGGTTGCCGCCGAGGAGATGGAGGGTCTGCGCCGGGAGATGCGGGAGCAGGCCGGGTACGGCCCTGGGCAGGACGAGCAGGTATGGAACGTCCTGCGCGAACTGGTCCAGTCCCACGCGCGCGCCGAGCAGCGGCTGGCCGGGGTGGAGGCCGCCCTGGAGGCACTGGCCCGGGCCCAGGCCCGTATGGAGGAGGAGTTCCGGCAGTATCGGGAGGCGTCGGAGGCGCGGTTTGCCCGCATAGAGGCGGCGCTGGACCGGCTGGTCGAGGCCCAGGCCCGGACGGAGGCAACTCTGCGACAACTGGCCGAGGCCCAGGCGCGGACGGAGAAACGTGTGGACGAACTGGCGGAGGCCCAGGCCCACACGGAGAAGCGCGTGGATGAATTGGCGGAGGCCCAGGCCCGGACGGAGGCCGCTCTGCGACAACTGGCCGAGGCCCAGGCCCGAACGGAACAAATGCTCCAGGCATTGATCATCGCTCAGCAGAAATTGGAAGTCCGTGTGGGCCGGATGGATGGCGAACTGCTGGAGATTCGTTACGAGAGACGGGCCACCGCTTACTTTGGCCGGGTCCTGCGCCGGGTGCGGGTGGTGGAGGTCCCTGAACTTTTGGACACCCTGGAGGTCCGTCTGACTCCGGAGGAGGTAGACGAAGTCCTCAACCTGGACCTGCTGGTCGTGGGTCGGCCCAGGCGGCCCGGAGCGATGCCGGAGGAGCGGGAAGTCTGGCTGGCGGTGGAGATCTCTGCAACGGTGGATACGGAGGACGTAGAACGGGCTGTGGAGCGGGCGACGATGCTCCGCAAGGCGGGATACGCCGTTATCCCCGCCGCGGCCGGACGGGAGGCGACACCTATCGCAGAGGAGGCCGCTCAGGAGCAGGGAGTCCTGCTGATTCGGGACGGAAGGATGGACTTCTGGGACCAGGCGTTGACCCGGTGGAGGGAGTAAACTCCCCGGAAAACACAGGCGGTGCTATGGCTTTCGGCTGCTGCACCGCCTGTATTTTCCCCTCAGGCCCCTCCTACCGGGATTAGTACACCTCCCGCTTCAGCACTGCGATGCAGGGGAGGGCGTGGAAGGGGGCAGCAGAGTCCAGGCCGTAGCCCACCACCCAGACACTGGGAATCTCAAAGCCCAGGTAGTCCGTCGAAACATCCCGTCGCCCTCTCTCACCGCCATGTCGCCACCCATACCCGCACCCCATCGCTGATGATTCATGTCGCCGGGTCCCGTGAATATCGTCAACTCGCGCCTTGTATCACCGCCCCATCTCGCCCACGCCTGCGCTGATACCACCGCCAGGGGCAAGGCCATATCTGCATATCAGCGTATCGTGACCTTGACGTCCACCTCGCCCTGACCGGAGGCAGGTAAAGGCACGATATTCCCCTCCAGCGACCTGCCATCCACGGTCAGCTCCACCTGGTTCCCTTCGCCAGCCCGTTTCACCTCAATGTTATAGACCACCCCCCGAAAAACCCGCCTGGCCCGGAATCCGTCCCAGTGTGGAGGGATGACCGGCGCGATCTGCAGCCCTTCATATGTGGGGCGGATGCCCAGGATCCACTGAGTGATGGCGACGTAATTCCAGGCCGCAGTGCCGGTCAGCCAGGAATTCTTGGCCTCACCGTGGGTTGGAGCGTCGCGTCCGGCGATCATCTGGGCGTAGACGTAAGGTTCGCACCGGTGCAGGTCGCTGATCTCCTCCCGGGCCGACGGGTTGATACGCATGTAGTAATCGTAGGCGCGTGCGCCGTTGCCAACCATTGTCTCGGCGATGATGATCCAGGGGTTGTTGTGACAAAAGATGCCCGCATTCTCCTTGTAGCCGGGTGGATAGGACGAGATCTCGCCCAGGTGCAGATAGTAGCGTGAATATGCCGGCTGTTGCAAAATGATGCCATGTGGCGTGGCCAGATATTTGTTGACCGAGTCGAGCGCCCTTTGCGCCCGCCCGTCATGCAGCCCGATGCCGGCCATAACACAGAACCCCTGAGGCTCGATGAAGATTTTGCCCTCCTCGCACTCGTGTGAACCCACTTTGCGCCCGAAGTCGTCGTAGGCGCGCAGAAACCACTCCCCATCCCAGCCGTGCTCCAAAACAACGGCCTCCATACGCGCCGCCTCTTCCAGATAGCGCTGTGCCTCGTCTGATAAACCGCGTGCCCTGGCCAGTGCAGCCATCTCTTTTGCAGCGAGGACGAACAGGCCGGCAATGAAAACTGACTCGGCTACCTTGCCATCCTTGTTGGTGGTGGTCTGGAAAGACTCCCCTGGCTCGTCCGAAAAGCAGTTCAAGTTCAGGCAATCGTTCCAGTCGGCACGTCCGATGAGTGGCAATCCGTGCGGTCCCAACCGTTCGAGCGTATAGCGCAGGCTCCGTTGGAGATGCTCATACAGCGGCTGCTCGGTGCCAGGCCGGTTCTCATATACTACCTTTTCATCCAGAATGCTCCAATCGCCGGTCTCTTTAATGTACGCCGTGACGCTGAGTACCAACCACAGTGGATCGTCGTTGAAGTTACTGCCGATAGCATCGTTGCCACGTTTGGTAAGCGGCTGATATTGGTGAAACGCTCCTCCGCTCTCCAGTTGTGTCGCTGCCAGGTCCAGAATGCGCTCCCTGGCCCGCTCCGGCGCCATATGCACGAACCCCAACAGGTCCTGATTGGAATCGCGAAAGCCCAGCCCCCGCCCGATACCTGACTCGAAGAACGAAGCCGAACGCGACATATTGAACGTGACCATGCACTGGTAAGCATTCCAGATGTTGACCATCCGATTGGTGTGCACATCGGGGGTCTCCACCTGGAAGGTGCCCAGCAGTCTATCCCAGTAAGCCCGCAGCGCAGCAAAGGCTTCCTCAACCGCATCCTGCTGCAGATACCTGGCGATGATGGGCCTGACGTTGCGTTTATTGATAGTCTGTGATTCAGGTGGATCGAACTT
The DNA here is from genome assembly GCA_034435075.1 of Anaerolineae bacterium. Taxonomy (GTDB): domain Bacteria; phylum Chloroflexota; class Anaerolineae; order B4-G1; family B4-G1; genus JAOAAG01. Next base: position 25,605 of record DAOTYA010000065.1, on the reverse strand, counting down.
CTGGTCCTTAGGATTCTCATGATAGCCGAGCACAAATATTATCTGCTTCTTTCCGCCCGGTTCGAGGGTCAATTTGACATGGTGGGAGCCTATAGGCGCCCAGCCATAGGCGATGGAATTGAAAGAGGCGCCACGCTCGACGGCAGCGGGATTATCCCAGCCCCGATACGGCCCCAGGAAGACATCGCGCTGGGTGTCGAACCCTGCCAGCTCTTCGGAGCAGGCAAAAAATGCGAAGTGATTGCGTCGCTCGCGGTATTCCGTTTTATGGTAGATCACTCCCTCCTCCACCTCGACCTGCCCGGTGCTGAAGTTGCGCTGGAAGTTGGTCGCGTCATCCCAGGCATCCCACAGACAGAACTCGATGCTTGAGAACACGGACAGAGCGGCTGGCTCTGCACGGCGATTCAGCAGCGTCAGTTGCCAGATTTCCAACGTCTCTCCCAGGGGCACGAAGTAGCGGATTTCAGCCTCGATGCCCTGACAGGTCGAAGCGATCACTGTGTAACCCATGCCATGACGGCATATGTAGTTTTCCAGTGCGTTCCTGGTAGGCTGCCATGTAGGAGACCAGAATTTACCGCTTAAGTTATCCCTGATATAAATATAGCGTCCACCGTAATCGAAGGGCACGTTATTATAGCGATAACGGGTGATCCTGCGTAGACGGGCGTCACGGTAGAAAGAGTATCCACCGGCCGTATTAGAGATGATACCGAAATAGGCCTCACAGCCCAGGTAATTGATCCAGGGCAGAGGGGTATCGGGACGGGTGATCACGTACTCACGTTGCCTGTCATCAAAATAACCGTAGCGCATCATAACCTCCGTAATATCCAGTGTGGGCAGAGGAACTAACGTCACTCGGCGCAAGTGACTGCCGGGGTGTCCGTCATATTTGCATCCCTCCGGCTCGGGCCGGTCTTCAGACCACGCCCGACGCCGCGCACAGTGTAGAGCAACTGCTCGCAGTTGCTCTACAACCAACGCCGCACGACCGGCCACAGCAGGGCAACTGCGAGCAGTTGCCCTACAACCGACGTCGGCACGACCGGCCACAGCCTGCTCTCGCCCCCGTCTCGTGCAAAAAGTGACGGACACCCTGACTGCCAGGTAGCTCGGATTTTACGGCATCCTCAAGAAAAGTCAAGATACTTTTCAGGGCGTTATCGGCCTTCAAGCCAGCGCCGGCCAGGCAGCAGCCAATGCTGGTCAAATCGGCTGCTGTATGTTATATTTTATGGCAGCCCTGGTTGCACGAATAGCGATGTACCTGGAACCGACTATCCCACGCAAGAAGAAACGCCGTTCTTCGCCTGTGCGCGTGGCAATCCTGCTGGCACTGATCGCGGTCAGCCTCTACGTCTATAGCCTGGTAAAGCATGAAGAGGCGGTAACCCCCTTCGTGCCCACACCGACCCCGACGCGCCCGGCCGCATCTTACATAGCCGAGGCTGAGGAGCTGTACCTGAGGGGAGAGCTGACACAGGCCATTGCAGCCTATGAACAGGCCATCACACTGGAACCCACCAATCCCCGGCCGTACATTCCCCTGGCGCGCCTGCTGACCCTGGAAGGGCGTTTCGATGAGGCGATCTACCATGCCAGGCAGGCCGTAAATATGTCGCCGCAAAGTGCGCCCGCGTGGGCTGTGCTGGGAATGGCTTATGACTGGGAAGGAGATTTTGATCAGGCCATCGAAGCCTGCAAACACGCCGTTGATCTTGACCCCGGTTATGCAGAGGGGTACTCCTATCTGGCGGAGGCGTACGCGGACGCCGGTCGCTGGGTGGAGGCCAACCAGGCCATCGAAACCGCCCTCCGGCTGAACGAGCACAGCGTGGATGTGCAACGCAACCACGGCTATGTGCTGGAAGTACAGGGTTATTACCGGGATGCACAGGCTGCCTACCGGCGCGCGCTTGAGATACACCCTTACCTGCCCCACATCCACATAGCGCTTGGGAGGATCCACCGTAAATTAGGCGACGTAGACGCTGCCCTGGAGAGTTTTCAGAAGGCTGCTGAGATAGACCCGAACGAGGCGCAGGCTCACTTTGAACAGGGATGGACATATCTGATACATCTCGGGAACTACGAACTGGCGGAAACTCACCTGAAGCAGGCGATTGCTGTGAACCCACGCTTCGGACGGGCATTCGGGGCTCTGGCGATTACCTACTGGCAGCGGCGCAACTACGAGGGAGCGATACCTAATTTCGAGCAGGCTATCTACTGGGAATGCGTGGCTGCGCGACAGAGAGCACGGGGATTCTTCATCACGGCCGAGGAAAAAGCAGGTGGTACGACCCCCTCCTCCAGCGCAATGATGCGTGGCGAGTTTGTACCATTGAAGGCGTATGATCGCTCACTCTTGCTTGCCGTGCTGAGGCCAGAGGCGTGGGCCGGGGAAACCTGGGCCGGTGCCACGGGCACGGTGACGCTGGATACTCACTCTGGGGTGTATACCGTGACGTTGCGAAATCCGCCCCGACCGGCGGTGGGCGTATCTTATACGGGCTGGTTCGACGGCCTCAGAGCTTTATCAGGTTCACAGGTAAGTACCGGGCCTCTCCGTATGAGACCGGATGGCAGCATCGAGGCCACGTTTGAGACCGGCTGGGTGCGCGGGCCTGCTATCGAGTACTTCTATACCCTGGGACTGGCTTACTTCTACAAGGACGAGTGTAAGAAAGCCTATCCCCTGTTTGACGCTGCGCTCCAGATAGACCCGGATGAGGCTAACGCACTGGACGGTATACGTCTGTGCCGTCAGATAGAGGGACGACCGTAGGGGCCACGTGATCGTCCGACAAAGCTGCGCCTCAAACCGACAGGCTTAAGCGCAAGGCTGCCAGGGGATCCCTTTTGCACCGGCGGCCTGGCGTTACAATCATACTCTGCACGGGGGGTTTCAAATGGATATCCTGCAAGTCAAATCCAACCAGATCGTAGACTCTCAGGGGCATCCGGTGCGCCTGCGCGGCGTCTGTGTCGGCGGATGGATGAATATGGAGCACTTTATTGATGGATACCCGGGCGACGAACACGGCCTGCGCGCGGCGATGGCGCAGGTGCTGGGACCGGAGAAGGCACAGTTTTTCTTTGACCGCCTGCTCGACTATTTCTTCGCCGAGGAGGACGTCGCCTTCATCAAGTCCTGCGGCGCGACCGTCGTGCGCCTGCCGCTTAACTACCGCCACTTCGAGCGCGACGACGAGCCGTTCCACTATCTGGAATCGGGCTTTGCGCGGCTGGATCGCGCCATCGGCTGGTGCGCCAGATATGGCCTCTACGTCATCCTGGACCTGCACGCCGTCCAGGGCTGGCAGAACCCTGACTGGCATTGCGATAACTCGAGTCGTCACACCCTTTTCTGGCAGCACAAACAGTTTCAGGATCGCTTCGTGGCACTGTGGGAAGAGTTCGCCCGTCGCTACAAGGGCAATCCCACCGTCGCTGGCTATAATGTGATGAACGAGCCGGTCACCAACGCACCGCACGGGCGTTTCAGCGACGTCTACACGCCGGACTGGGACGTGATCAACCGCGTCTATCGCCGCGTGGTGAGCGCCATCCGCGCGATTGACCCCGACCACATCATCTTCCTGGAAGGCGATCTTTTCTCCAGCCGCTTCGCCGGACTGGAGGCACCATTTGCGGATAACCTTGTCTACAGCAGTCACAATTATAATGCCGCTGGCTTTGGCCCCGGCCGCTACCCCGGCGAGATCGGCGGTGAGCATTGGGACCGGCAGAAGCAAGTGCAGGTCTTCCTGGGGCACGAGGGAACTCAATTCACCCAAAAGCACAATGTCCCGTTGTGGGTGGGCGAGTTCGGCGCCGGGTTCAACGGCCCGCGGAAAGAAATCCCTGACCGCCTGCGCGCGCTCGACGATCAGCTTGACGTGTTCGAAGAGTACGGCGCGCACTGGACGACCTGGACATATAAGGACGTTGGTGCGATGGGATGGGTCGAGGTCGCGCCCGACTCTGAGTATATGGAGGTCATCGCGCCCATCCTGAAAGCTAAGCGGCGGCTGGGAGTGGACTTCTGGATGTCCTCCAACGCTCCGGCGCTGAGGATAGTGAGGGAACTGGCCCGCCATGTCGAGCAGGAGATCGGCGATCCGGACATTGACTCGCAGGCGAACCCGCGCTATCTGGCGCAGGCGGCGCTCTCATGCTACGTCGCCAGCCTGATGCAACCGGCCTACGCCAAACGGTTCAAGGGGATGTCGGAGGCCGATCTAGACCGGGTTCTGCGTTCCTTTGCCTTCGAGAATTGCCGGGTACGTCAGGGACTGGTAGACGTGATACGGAAGCACGGAGCGCGTCCGGCATAAACCATTTGTCACGGGGGACGTGGAATGGTTCGTTTTATCGTAACTGCCTGCCCCTGCCGGCTGAAGTAGCCCGCTTTGGGCCTTCGGCCAGCAGTCGGCGCAGGACGACGCCCGGCACCGCAGGTGCCCGTTAAGGTCGTTTTCCAATCGGCACACGGGGGCAGGCAGCCGGGTAGGTAATTACCAGCGATGGCGGTTTGATCCGTTCGTAACTACCCGCCTCGTGCTCGCCGGACACAATCCGGCGAGTGATCGGGCGGGTTGTGACATATGCAGCACTTTACCGCGGAATCCCTGTCAAGTCGCTGTTTGCTATTATGTATCCATTGAATATAATAGTAAGAAAGCAGAGTTCCGGGCCTGACATCGCCCTGGCAATTGCAACCAAAGCCCTGCAAGATATGCCAAACGCCAGGATGTTGAGATGTATTGGCAACCTGCCACCCTGGTGACCCTGCACTTAGAACCTATCCGAAAAACCGTACAAGCGGCATCCCTATGCCGCTTATACCGACGCATAGGGATGCGTCGGTTACGTTTTTCGGATAGGCACTTAAACCCTTTTGCTGGGCAACTCCTGTAACTTCACAAAATAGCAGCCACATTCCACTCAAGACTTTAAGGAGGGACAAAGATGAAACTGGACCCCGAAGCACGCTATGTCGAGACCCATGAGTGGGTACGCTGGGATGATGATGAACTGGTCTGCGGGATCACCGATCATGCTCAGGAATCCCTCTCCGACATCGTCTACGTGGAGCTGCCGGAGGTGGGGGATGAGTTTGACAAAGGAGATGTCTTCGGCGTTGTCGAGTCGGTAAAGGCCGCCTCCGACCTCTATATGCCGATGGGAGGCAGGATCACAGCCATCAATGAGGAGCTTGAAGATGCTCCAGAGCTGGTCAACAAGGACCCTTACGGCAGCGGCTGGATGATCCGCTTCGTCCCATTCGACCCGGCAGAGTTCGACGGGCTGATGGCCCCTGAGGCCTACGAAGAGTTTATCTCCGAGGAGTAAGATGCCTTACATCCCCCACTCCGAAGCAGACCGGGCTGCCATGCTCGAGGTCGTCGGCGTGCGCTCTTTGGAGGAGCTGTTCACCGACGTCCCCGCGCATGCCCGCTTCCCTGCCCTTAATCTGCCCCCACCACTCTCGGAGATGGAGGTACGGCGCGAGGTTGAGGGCCTCGCCGCCATCAACCTGACCACCGACCGCCCATGTTTCCTGGGGGCGGGCGCGTATCGCCATTTTGTCCCTGCCGTGGTGGATGCGCTGATCAGGCGGGGGGAGTTTTTCACCGCTTACACGCCTTATCAGCCGGAGATCAGCCAGGGGACACTGCAGGCCATCTTCGAGTACCAGAGTATGATCTGCGCCCTCACCGGGATGGAAGTCTCCAACGCCTCCCACTACGACGGCGCAACCGCCACTGCCGAGGCAGTCATCGCTGCTCTCAACGTCCACCGCATGAAGCGGCGAAAGGTGCTCCTATCACCCTGGGTGCACCCCGAATACCGCTCCGTGGTGCGCACTTACACTCAAGGGATGGGCCTTGAATTCGTCGGGGACATGCCCGATGGTGAGCTCACCGGATTCCTCGATCAGAATACCGCCTGCATCGTAGTCCAATATCCCGATTTCCTGGGCTACATTGAGGATCTGACACCACTGGCCAGGGCTGCACATGCCGTGGGAGCGCTGCTGATCGTGGCAGCAAATCCGATTGCACTGGGGCTGCTCAAGCCGCCAGGAGCAATGGAAGCGGACATCGTCGTTGGTGAGGGGCAGGGTATGGGCATTGGCCTTAACTTCGGCGGGCCGTACCTGGGCTTTTTCGCCACCCGCATGGAGTACGTGCGCAGAATGTCCGGCCGGCTGGTTGGCCAGACGGTGGACGCCGAGGGGAAACGCGGCTTTGTGCTCACACTCTCGACCCGCGAGCAGCATATCCGGCGCGAAAAGGCCACCTCCAATATCTGCACCAACCAGGGCCTGCTGGCGCTGGCTGCCGCGATCTATCTGGCCGCTCTGGGCCGCTGTGGGCTGCGTCGTGTGGCCGAGTTGTGCTATCACAAGGCACACTACGCCGCCGACCGTATCGCTGAACTGTCCGGTTACACAGTTCTGCGTGACAGGCCATTTTTCAACGAATTCGTGGTCCGCTGCCCACGCCCGGTGGCAGAACTCAACGCGTATCTTCTCAGAGAACACAGCATCATCGGTGGTTATGACCTGGGGCGCGATTACCCGCACCTGGAAGGGCATATGCTGCTGTGTGTGACTGAGATGAACACGCGTGCGGAGATCGAACTGCTGGTAGCAGCACTGGCGGATTTCTGACGGCAATCCGGTGTGCCGGCGCGGGCCGATGTACGGTGCGGAGCACCTGAATAGCCTCCGCCGGGTACGGGCGCAGCACCGCTGCGCAGGCTATGGGCGCAGCGCTGCTACACAGGATACGGGCGCAGCACCGCTGCGCCCCTACAATCACCGCCTGGATGGTTACGCCGTGCTTTCCATGAGCGCAGGTCGCAGTTTTGTCTGCGCCAGTCAGTCGTATAGAAACTCAACAGGAGCTATAATGCCCGAACCGCTGATCTTTGAGCTGGCGCGCCCTGGCCGTTGCGCCACTTCGCTGCCGGAGTTGGACGTATCGCCTGCCCCGGTGCCGGCAGAGCTGTTGCGTGACGAACTCCCTTTGCCGGAAGTCAGCGAGCTGGACCTGGTGCGCCACTATACCCGCCTCTCCCAGCTCAACCACAGCGTAGACACGGGGTTCTACCCGCTCGGCTCATGCACAATGAAGTATAACCCCAGGATCAACGAAGAACTGGCCCGGCTGCCCGGCTTCACCCGTCTCCATCCTTACCAGAGTGAGGAAACAGTCCAGGGGGCGCTCGCCCTGATGTACCGTCTCCAGGAATTCTTGAAGGAGATCGGCGGTTTCGCCGGCATCAGCCTCCAGCCGGCAGCGGGGGCGCATGGCGAGCTGACCGGTGTGCTCATTATGCGCGCCTGGCACCTCGACCGTGGTGAGGCCTGGCGGGACGTGATATTGGTGCCCGATTCGGCTCATGGCACCAACCCTGCTTCCACCACGATGAGTGGCCTGCGGGTCGTCGAAATCCCTTCAGACAGGCGGGGCAACGTTGATCTGGACTCCTTACGCTCCCTCTGCCGCGAGCATGGTGAGCGCCTGGTGGGCATGATGCTCACCAACCCCAACACATTGGGCCTTTTCGACGAGCACCTGGAAGAGATCTGCGCACTGGTTCACGAACACGGTGGGCTGATGTACGGAGACGGAGCCAACATGAATGCCCTGCTGGGCATCGCCCGCCCCGGCGACCTGGGCTTCGACGTGTTCCACTACAACCTGCACAAGACCTTCAGCACCCCCCACGGCGGCGGCGGGCCTGGAGCAGGGCCTGTGGGCGTCTCAGGCATGCTGTGCGACTTTCTCCCCTCGCCCATCGTGGCTGTTGACCCCAGCCGCTCCGGCGACAGGGAGGTCTTCTACACCCTGGTGTCACCTCCCAAGTCCATCGGGCGGGTCAAGTCATTTTATGGTCACTTCGGGATTATGGTGCGCGCCTACACTTACATCCGCATGTTGGGAGCACATGGCCTGCGCCGTGTGGCAGAGCATGCAGTGCTCAATGCCAATTACTTGAAAGAGCTGATCAAGGATACCTATCCGGTGCCTTACGATCGCGTCTGCATGCATGAGTTCGTCTGCGAGGGACGTCTGCCCGGAGCACCCACAGTGCGGGCGCTGGACATCTCGAAGCGGCTGATTGACTACGGCTTTCACCCACCGACCAACTATTTCCCCCTCATCGTCCCAGAAGCATTGATGATCGAGCCGACGGAGACGGAGAGCAAAGAAACGCTAGATAGATTCGCAGAAGCAATGCTGCGCATTGCTGAGGAGGCGCGCACCACTCCCGACCTGCTTCACAATGCTCCATACCATGCCCCGGTGCGCCGGCTGGACGAGGTGCGAGCAGCCAGGGAACTGATCCTGCGCTGGCAGGCAGCAGAAACCTCAGGTTGACCAATCTGCGAAAGGGCACAGGATGTGGGAAGGTGAACTATGGGCACCCCGCTTCGTGTGCTTATCCTGGAGGATCGGCACGCAGATTTTGAGCTGATGTTGGCCGGGCTGCACCGTGCCGGCTTCGAGCCTGAGTGGCTCCGCGTGGAGACCAGAGCTGAGTACATCGGGGCGTTGCAAGAAACCGCCCAGGCCGGACGCGAGTTCGACATCATCCTGGCCGATTACGGGCTTACCGAATTCAGTGTGCCCGAGGCGCTCCGTCTGCTCAGAGAACATGAACTGGATATACCTTTTATAGTCGTTGCCGACAGCATCGGGGAAGAGGCAGCGGTTGAATGCATGCGGCAGGGCGCTGCCGACTGCGTGTTCAAGGACCGCCTGGCGCGGCTGGGCACGGCAGTCGAGCAGGCGCTGGAAGAAAAGTGCCTGCGCGATGAAAAGCGGCGCGCCTGGATGGCGCTCCAGGAATCTGAGCGTACATACCGCCTGATGGTTGAGCGCTCGCTCCAGGGGATGATCATCTTCCAGGACGGGCGTATCGTCTTCGCCAACCAGGCCATCGCCAACATGCTCGGATACACCGTGGAGGAACTGCTGGTCCTTTCTCCGGAGCAGGTTGCCGGACTGGCCCACCCCGCAGATCGCCCCTCTGTGCTCAAACGCATCGCCAATCGTCTGGACGGTAAAAACCCCCCTGTATACTACGAGTTCCGCGCGGTGCGCAAGGATGGATCCATATTCTGGGTGGCAGCCGCCTCCACGCTCATTGATTACATGGGCAGGCCGGCCGTGCAGACCGCTGTCATAGATATCACAGAACGCGTTCAGGCGGAAGAGGAACTGCGACAGAGGGTGGCCCAACTGACCATGCTGAACAAAGTGGGGCGCGAGATCGCTGCCAGCCTGGACGTGAACAAACTGATCGAAAAGATCCCCCATCTGGTTTATGAGGCCTTCGAATATCCCTATATAGGGCTCTCACTCCTGGACCACGAGAGTGGGGAACTGGTGCTCAAATCGGTGGCTGGCAGCTCCGTCTCTCTGTTTCCTCCCAGGCAGGAAGAAGAAGCTGGTCGGCGGGGAGGCTCGCTGGTTGCAGACGACATGCAGGCCAGACCACTTCTGCGCTCCCAACTGGTCATACCAGTGCAGGCGGGGGACATGACGATCGGCATGCTCCACGTCGGGAGTGACATGCCCGCTGCCTTTGACGCGAGCGACACAAGAGTGCTCGAGGCACTGGCCGACCGGATTGCTATCGCTCTGGAAAATGCCCGCCTGTTCACCGAGGTCAGACTGCGCACAGAAGCACTGGCTGCTCTGAACGAAGCTGTTCAGGCCACCACCTCCAGCCTCGAGCTGGAAGAAGTCCTCTCCACTTCCACGCAACAGGCGTGCACGGTATTCCAGGCGGAGGCCTCTTCCATACTCCTCCTTAACGAAGACGGGACGCTCGAATTCGTGGCGGCTGCAGGTGGCGGCACAGATATGTTAAGGGGACAACGTCTCCCTCCGGGCACCGGGATAGCCGGCTGGGTGGCGCAAAGTGGCCAGGCGACCATCGTACAGGACGTGCGACAGGATCCCCGCTTCTATCCCGGGATGGACGCCGTAACCGGATTTGTCACCCGTTCCATTATGGCCGTTCCCATCCACAGCAAGGGCGAAGTTATCGGTGTGATGGAGGTGCTGAACAGAGTGAACGGCCACTTCCGGCCAGAGGATATCCGGCTGCTGGAATCGCTGGCCGCTGCCGCAGCCATCGCCATCGAGAACGCGCGGCTATACGCGGACGCCAGGCTGGCCGAAGCAGAGCTGCGCGCAGAGCGCATCCTGTTGCGCACCATCATTGATCTCATACCCGAAAACGTCTACGTTAAAGACTCAGAGGGGCGCAAAACGCTGGCCAACCGTGCCGACCTGGAATACATGGGGGTGAGGACGGAAAGCGAAGCATTAGGAAAAACCGACTTTGACTTCTATCCCCCGGAGATAGCCAGGAGTTTCTGGGAGGACGATCAAAAGGTGCTTCGCTCCGGACAACGGGTGGTCGACCGGGAGGAAAAGATCACCCTCCCCGGCGGCGAGCTGCGCTGGCTGCTTACATCCAAAGTGCCATTACGCGACAGCGACGGACAAATCATCGGACTGGTGGGAGTGGGACGTGACATTACCGGGCGCAAAGAGGCAGAAGAGGCGCTGAAACGCTATGCCAGGAGGCTGGTGAGCTTACGAACACTGGATCAGGCGATCCTGGCTGCCTGGTCAAAGGATGCCATCGCTAAAGTAGCCCTTCACCTGCTGCATCAGATGGTACCATACCAGCGCGCCTGTGTCTTCCTGTTCAGCCAGGAAAGGCAAAAGGTTACCCTCCTCGCCGCCGCCGGCGATTATGAGCCTCCAGACGCCACAATGACGTGCTTCCTTACAGAAAAGCCCGCCACCGGGATGTTCTCGGATCTCACCCTGCAGATGGTAACAGTCTTGTCTACCGACAGAGACCACTGCCCATTTTCGGAACTTTGCCCCTTCAGGTCCGATTCCCCGCATACTCAATTGCTCGTCCCGCTTGCCGTTGAAGGGGAGTTAATCGGCGTGCTCAACCTGATAGTAGAGCAAGAAGCAATTCTGTCGAATGAGCAGATGGAAGTGATCAGGGAGACCGCTGACTCCCTGGCCATCGGGCTGCACCAGGCCCTGCTGCGCGAACAACTGGAACGCCAGATAGCTGAACTTGAGCAACGTGTTGCTGAACGGACCACTGCCCTGAGCCTTGCCAATGCCGAGCTGGCCCGCGCCGTGCGCGCCAAGGACGAGTTCCTGGCTGCTATGAGCCATGAGTTACGCACACCGCTGAACTCCATTATCGGCCTCTCCGAGGCGCTTCAGGAGGATGTCTATGGCCCGCTCAACGACCGCCAGCTCAGGTCCATCGCCATCATCGAGGAAAGTGGCAGGCATCTGCTGGCGTTGATCAATGACATCCTGGACATCTCTAAGATCGAAGTGGGGAAGCTGGAACTGACCACTGGGCCGGTCGCCATCGAGCCGGTGTGTCAGGCCAGCCTGGGGATCGTGAGACAGATGGCCCGCAAAAAGCGCCAGACACTCTCCCTGACCCTCGATGAGCGGGTGCAGGCCATTCAGGCCGATGCGCGCCGCCTGAAACAAATCCTGGTCAATCTGCTGGACAACGCCGTTAAGTTCACGCCTGAGGGTGGTGCTATCGGGCTGGAGGTGCAGGCCGACGAGGAGAGAGAAGCGGTACACTTTACCGTGTGGGATACGGGCATCGGCATCAGTCCGGAGAATATGGGCCGCCTGTTCAAGCCCTTTGTGCAGCTTGACAGCAGGCTCTCCCGCGAGTACTCAGGCACTGGCCTGGGGCTGGTGCTGGTACAGCGCATGGCCGAGCTCCACGGCGGGAGTGTCACGGTGGAGAGTGAAGTAGGGAAGGGAAGCTGCTTTACCGTATCCCTGCCCTGGCGTCTCGTGCGTACAGAAGCGGTTGAAGAGAGGGCGGGTGAAGCCATGGAGGAGGAAATGGAACCACCAACGGGTATGGCAGGCCCTTCTGGAATCCGCATCCTGCTCGCCGAGGACAACGAGGACAACATTTACCTGATCTCGGACTACCTTAAGCACCGGGGTTACCAGGTGATTGTGGCCCGGGACGGGGCTGAGGCTGTCGAGCGGGCACTGGAGACGCGCCCTCACCTGATCCTGATGGACATCCAGATGCCCCGAGTGGACGGATTGGAGGCGATCCGGCGCATCCGTCTCCACCAGGAGCTGATCGAGGTGCCCATCATCGCGTTGACGGCGCTGGTCATGCCTGGTGACCGTGAGCGCTGCCTGGAGGCAGGTGCCAACGACTACCTGAGCAAGCCGGTAGGATTGAAAGGGCTGGTGCACATCATCGAGAAGCATCTTTCGGCTGTAGAAGAGGTGTGACCATGCCATACAGAGGAGCAGTACTGATCGTAGATGATGACCCGGGTGGGCGCGAAACGCTGGAGGCGCTCCTGCTGCGGGAAGGCTACGAGTTGCTGTTTGCTGCTAACGGTCAGGAGGCTCTGGAGCAGGCAGCCATACATCTTCCCGACCTGGTGCTGCTCGATGTGATGATGCCAGGGATGGACGGGTTCGAGGTGTGCCGCCGGCTGCGCGCTGATCCCCGTCTGGCCGAGATACCCGTCATCATGGTGACCGCGCTGGATGATCGCGACTCCCGGCTGGAAGGCATCGCGGCCGGAGCCGACGACTTCGTCTCCAAGCCCTTCGACCGTGTGGAGCTGCGCACGCGGGTACGCAATACCGTGCGGTTGAACCGCTACCGTCGCCTGCTGCTGGAGCGCGCCAAGTTCGAATGGGCCGTCGAACAGGCCGACGATGGCTATCTGGTGCTGAGCGAAAGCGACGAAGTGCTCTACCTGAACCCTCGCGGGCGTCTATATCTGGGCCTCCCTCCTGCTGGAAAACAGGACGTGTCGCCGGGAAAGTTTCTGGAGCTGGCCCGCAGACAATACCGCTGCGAGCCGCAAGAGGCCTGGAACGCCTGGCCGGGGCCACCTGCTCCTCCTGAAACGCCACGTTACCTGGTACGTCCGCGCACATCCACCAGCAGCGAGTTCTGGCTTCAAGTGTACATAGCAGAGATCACCCCTCCTGCAGAGCAGCGCTATCTCGTGCGCCTGCGCGATGTTACACCTGGCGTATTGAATCAACTCAATATGTGGAGCTTCCAGGGGCTGGTCAACCACAAACTCAGGACATCGGTGAGCATCCTGGTTGGCTTTTCAGACATCCTGGCAGAAGAATTGCCGGCCGGACTGGACCCCGAACTCGGTGCGTACTGTGCCCTGATCCGCGAGGGCATTATGCGCCTTAAAGATGACGTCTTTGACGTCCTGCGCTATGTGAACGCGTCTGATACACCGGTGGCGGAGGAAGAACATTGTTCCCTTGCCCTTTTTGCTCCACTCGTCGCCAACGCTGCGGCTGCTGTGGGCATAGAAAAGTGCACCTTTTCCTGCGCGGGTCTCGAAAGCCAGGAAATGACCATCCCGCTTTCATCCCAAACGGTCGAGCTGATCCTGCTGGAGCTGCTGGAGAACGCCAGGAAATTCCATCCCCAGAAGTCGCCGACGGTCGAGGTCAGGCTCTCGGTGAGCGAGGGCAGGGCACGTCTGCAGGTGCTCGATAATGGACTTACGCTGGCGCCGGATCAGTTGATGCGTATATGGACGCCTTACTATCAGGCCGAAGACGGCTTCTCCGGGGCCGTGCCCGGGATGGGACTGGGGTTACCCGTGGTCGCAACCCTGGTGTGGAGGGCAGGAGGGACCTGTCGTGCCTACAACCGTGAAGACGGGCCGGGACTGGTGATCGAGCTGCTCCTGCCGACGGAGGTAAAATGAGCGCCGAATATACCAGGCCACTGGTGCTTATCGTGGATGACGATCCCGGTGCCCGTTACACGCTTGAGGCCCTCCTGTTACAGGAAGGCTACGAGCTTGCCTTCGCCGCCAGTGGGAAGGAAACGCTCGCGTTTCTCGAAAGCAGGATGCCGGACGTGATCCTGCTCGATATAATGATGCCCGGGATGGATGGGCTGGAAGTATGCCGGAGGATCAAAAGCAAGGAGGCCTGGCGACACATCCCCCTCATTCTCGTCACCGCGCTTGACAGTAAAGAGGACCTGGTGCGCGGCATTGATGCCGGCGCTGATGAGTTCCTCTCCAAACCCGTGAGCGGCCTTGAACTGCGGGCCCGTGTGCGCGCCATGCTGCGCATCAAGCAGCAGTACGATGCACTGGCCAGAGTAATGCGCCTGAGAGAGGACCTGTCGCATATGATCGTCCATGACATCAGGAATCCGCTCACCGTGATCCTGATGAACGTTTTCGCGGCCAGGCGCGGCGAGGTGTCTCCTTCCATTCAGGGGCGTTTGGACGCCATCGAACAGGAAGCACGCCGCCTGGACTCCTTCCTCAACGACCTGTTGATGGTGGCGAAAATGGAAGAGGGGCGGCTGATCCTGAATCGCGTACCTGCCGACGTCAATGAGATGATCGAAAAAGTCCGGGAAGTCTACACACCCGTGGCACAATTAAGGCGCATCAGGCTGCTCACTGAAATTCCCACCGACGGCTCGCGTCTGGTGCCACTTGATGTGAGCCTCTTCCGAAGGGTGCTGGACAACCTGCTCTCCAACGCGCTGAAATTCTCACCACCCGAGAGCACGGTTATAATACGGGCTGAGTACCCGGCTTCCCCTCCCCCCTTGATGCGCGTCCAGGTGGTAGACGAGGGGCCAGGCGTTGAAGAGGAACACCGCGAGCGCATCTTCAACAAATTCGAGATCATACAGTTGAAGAAGCGGGATGTCCCCCAGGTGGGACTCGGCCTGGCATTCTGCAAGCTGGCGGTCGAGGCCCACGGAGGACGCATCTTTGTGGACGCCAACCAGCCCTGCGGGGCCGTATTCACCGTGGAGATATAACCGTTCGGGCGACTGCGGTAGAGGCGCAGCGCGCTGCGCCTCTACGAGCCTATCCGAAAAACCGTACAAGCGGCATCCCTATGCCGCTTATACGGATAGGCACTACCGGGAATGGGAGGCAGGTATTACTGAGGTGATTACATCGTATGAATAACCAACCAGAGAAAATCCTCGTCGTTGACGATACCGCTCACATCCAGCGCCTGCTCTCGCAGATGCTGAGCGCTCAAGGATATGAGGTCCAGGTTGCTGCAGATGGCATATCCGCTCTTGACGCGGTCAGGGCCAGCCCACCGGACCTGATCCTCCTTGACATTATGATGCCGATCATGGACGGGTACGAGGTCTGCAGGCAGCTCAAGGCCGACCCCAAGACCCGGGACATCCCGGTGATCTTCATCAGCGCTCGTGACGAAATGGAGGACAAGGTCGAAGGCTTTGCCGTCGGCGGTGTAGACTATATCACCAAGCCGTTCCAGGTCAGGGAAATACAGGCGCGTGTGCAGACCCACCTGACGCTGCGCGCACTGAGGCGGAGCCTTCAGGCCACGAACGAGGCGCTGGCTGCTCAGCTTGAGGAACTGCGCGCCCGCAATGAGGAGCTGGATGCCCTGGCCCGCAGTATGGCTCAGGAGCTGAAGGCTCCACTCACAGTGATCATTGGCTTCGCCGATATGCTTGATAAGCTTTATGGTGTGCTTCCGGAGGAGCAGGTGCGGGAGTCTCTGCATACGATTGCCTCCAGCGGACGCAAGATGGAGCGCATTATTGACGAATTGCTGCTGCTGGCAGGCCTGCGCGGGGTGGAAAAGGTGGACATCGGGCCACTGGATATGGCTGGTATCGTCAGTGCGGTCCTGGGGCGGCTTGCCGACGTGATCGAAGAGCGGCAGGTGCAGGTTGTCTTGCCTGAGAGCTGGCCACAGGCGATGGGCTATCGTCCCTGGATAGAGGAGGTGTGGTACAACTACATAAAAAGCGCCATTGAGTCTGGCGGCCAGGCAACCTCTATCGAGCTGGGTTCGATGCCTGAGGGGGATGAGAGCATCCGCTTTTGGGTGCGTGTGCGTGGCCCGGTCACGCCTGTAACCGGGCCATCCGGGCACCCTGACGCGGAGCGAGGGCTGGGGTTGATCATCGTGCGGCGCATCGTGGAAAAACTGGGTCTTAAAACCGGTGCGGAAAGTTCAGAGGAACGGGGGGTTTACTCTTTCACCCTGCGTCGGGCATAGCCCGGCAGTTGCCGACCGGCTGACTTTAACATTAGAACACGGATGGACACGGACTTTGTCCTGCGGCCAATCCGTGTCCATCCTTGTTGTGCAAAAAGTGACAGTCACCCCCTAACCGAGTCCCGCCGGGCGGAATTTATAGCCGTACACAATTGGGCTGTTGTCGTTTCCGCCCTGCACTTTGCGCGTCACCATCTCCACCGGCATGCCGATGTAGACCTTGTCGCTTTCGACATCGGTAAGCTGCGCCGTGAGCATGGGTCCCTCCTTCAACCGGATCAGCGCTACCGTGTAGGGTGTGAACTCCTCAAACCCGCGCGGCGGAGCATAGACCGTGCTGTAGGAATAGACCTCGCCCAGGCCGCTGAAAACGAATGGCGTCCTGGCCGGCGCTTCACACTCCGGGCACATGTCGCGGGGCGGAAAAATCAGTTTCCCACACTTCTCGCACATCTCTCCGATCAGACGGTATCTCTGCTGTTGTAACCTCCAGTTTCCTGCTATATTCATAATCGCCTCCAATAAAGCTATTGAGATGGTTTTAACTATTCAGCCCGATTGAAATCGGCCTCTTTGGGCGCTCTGCGCCGGACGTCGGCCTACGCCGACGCATGCCGGTCGGCGCAGGCCGACCATTGGCCGGAGGCCCAAAAGGGTGAATTCAGTCACCGCTGAATGTACGGTTTGTCTACCTCTGTAGTGGTGGGCATCGTCGCGCCCTTCCAGGCTATCCCTTAACCACAGTGGTCCATCCTCTCCAGAATGTGTGTGATGACCGTCGCACCGCTGCCGCCGATATTCTGGGCCATGCCCAGCCGTGCGTTCGGCACCTGATTGGCTCCTGCCTGCCCCCGTAGTTGCTGGACGACCTCAACCACCTGGTAGACGCCGGTAGCACCCACGGGATGTCCACGCGCCTTTAAACCGCCCATCGTTGAGATGGGAATCCTGCCGGAAATGGCAATTTCGCCTTCCAGCGCGAGTTGCAACCCGCGGCCCTGCTCTGCGAAACCAGCGGCTTCCAGGCTCAGCACAGCCATGATGCTGAAGGCATCGTGTAGCTCGAAAAGATCAATGTCCTGGGGTCCAACACCAGCCTGCTCATAGGCGCGACGTGTGGAAAGGACGGCTCCATCCAATACCAGCGGGTCGCGTCGGTCATGAATGGCCAGCGTATCCGTCCCGACGGCCGAAGCCGCGATGCGCACCGGTACCGTCGCAAAGGCATGTGCTGCCCCGGTCGGAGCCAGCACAACCGCTGCAGCGCCATCGCAGACGGGGGAGCTGTCGAGAAGATTGATCGGATCACAGATCATCGGAGCCGTGGCAAACCGCTCCGGTGTGACCGGGAAGCGGAACATCGCGTAAGGGTTGTTGATCCCATTGCGATGTGCGTTCACAGCGAAGGGGGCGAAGTCCTGATGACGATACCCGTACTCATACATATAACGTCGCATCAGCATCGCATTGAGAGCGACAAACGTCACTCCCTGCGCGGCCTCGTACTCCCCATCCGCAGCCAGCGCCAGCGCAGAGGTGACATCAGGGCCGAGGGCATCGGTCATCTTCTCCACACCTACCACAGCGACTATATTGGCCAGCCCGCTGGCCACCGCCATATAGCCCATCCGCAGCGCTGCTGCGCCGGAGCCACAGGCGGCCTCGACTTTGAACGCCTCCACGCCACGCAGCCCGGCAAAATCGGCGACCAGTGCACCTATGTGCTCCTGCCCCGCCAGCTCTCCGGAGAGCATATTACCCACATAGATCGCGTCAACCTGCGTCACGCCCGCATCCTGCATCGCTGCCTGGAGTGCCCGCAGTGCCAGATGGCGTAGACTGACCTCCCAGTGCTCTCCTACCTCAGTCTGACCTATCCCGATGATGGCAACGTCTCTCATAGCCCTGCCTGCATAATCAGTTTTCCGGAGTAACGCACATATGTGGCATAATCTATCTCTACACGTCGGGCGATATAATCGCGAGTTTTTGGCGCCCGTCCCTGCCGTTCCGTAATCGCCCCGGTGACCTGGAGTGAGATGGCGTCCGATCCGGCCCCGGAGCCGTAGCTGACCAGCAGCACCAGCTCACCGGGTGCGGCCATGTCCAGCACTGCCGTTAACCCGATGAGGGAGGATCCGGCGTATATGTTCCCGATCTCGTCGCACAATAATCCTGGCGTCAGTTGCTGCGGTGTGCATCCCAACTGCTTACCCACCGTCTGGGGGAACTTGACATTTGGCTGATGAAAGACAACATAAGTGTAATCTGACGGCTTCCTGTTCAACGCCTCCAGCAACCCCTGGGCAGCGGCAGTGATGTGTTTGAAATAAGCGGGCTGACCGGTGAACCTCCCACCGTGGGAGGGATAACGCTGATAGGCCCGGCGCCAGAAGTCGGGCGTGTCGGTGACGTAGGAAAAAGAGCCTTCGACAACGGCGAGCGATTCCTCCGCCGGCCCAAGCAAAAAGGCTGCTCCTCCTGCCCCGGCCGTGTATTCCAGATCATCCCCCGGGCGGGCCTGCGCCGTGTCCGCGCCGATGACCAGCGCATAGCGTGCCATTCCCGACCCGATGAAGCCTATCGCAGCCTGAAATGCTTCGGTGCCAGCCTTACAGGCAAACTCCCAGTCCCCGGCCTGAGTGTAGGGGGTGGCGCCGATAGCCTCGGCCACGATAGTGGAGGTGGGCTTCACAGCATATGGATGCGATTCACTCCCCACCCACACAGCACGGATGAGGCCCGGATTGACTTCCCCGGCGCGCGCCAGGGCATTGCGGGCAGCCTCGATGGATATCGTCACGACGTCCTCGTCCGGTCCGGCCACCGCTTTCTCACGCACAGGTGTGCCGCCCTGTCCGCCAGCCCACATGCGATCCACTACAGCGGCCGGCAGCCGATAGCGGGGCACGTAGGCCCCGTACCCGACGATCCCCACCTGACGGTCTGGTTTAAGCAACATGGTTTCAAGACCCAAGCTCGTTCCTCCACTATGTGATGTTTCTCAGCGCTTTCAAGATCGCCGTCGCGCGATCTATTCTGATGGTCCCCTCCTCGACCATCTGCTGCGCGACCCGGGTCACCTCCTCGCCCATAGCGCCCGCAGCGAGCGCCACCTGGCGTGCGTGCAGGCGCATGTGACCGCGCTGGATGCCCTCTGTGGCCAGCGCGCGCAGCGCGGCCAGGTTCTGGGCCAGTCCCACCGAGACGACAATTTCGGCCAGCTCCCGGGCCGTCTTCACGCCCAGGATTTTCAATGCCACCTGGGCTGTGGGATGGGTGCGCGTTGCCCCGCCCACGATACCGAGCGCCAGCGGTATCTCCAGCGTGCCGACCAGGCACCCCCGGTCATCAATTTCCCAGGTACTCAGGCTGGTATAGCGACCGGAACGAGCAGCATAGGCATGTGCCCCGGCCTCGACAGCACGCCAGTCGTTGCCGGTGGCCAGGACCACAGCATCCACACCGTTCATAATGCCCTTATTATGCGTGGCGGCGCGATACGGGTCGGCAGCGGCAAAGGCCCACGCCTCCACGATCCCACGTGCCACCTGTTCTCCGGCAAAGTCACCAAACTCAAGCGCTTCCACAGGGATGGTGCAGCGTGCACGTGCCAGCCGGTGGTCGGCCAGGTTGGAAAGGATGCGCAACAACACTCTCCCGCCGGTAATCTGCTCGACACGGCCGGCCACGGCCTCGCAGGCCGTGTTGACCAGGTTGGCGCCCATCGCATCGCGGCAGTCAATGATAAGATGCACGATCACCATCGGCCCGACCGGTGTGTGCTCCAGGACACGCACTTCCAGATCGCGTGCTCCGCCACCCAGAGCAGTGATGATCGGATCAGTCTGGTTTGCCAGCGCGAGCAGCTCCTCCCGCGACGCCAGCAAGTCGAAGCGGGCAGCCCAGGGGTCTGCCACGTCCAATACCTGCACCTGGCCGATCATTTCCGGGGGGGTGGTGATGGCCTGGAAGCCACCACCGGCTCGCGCTAGCCTGGCTGCGAGCGAGGCGCCAGCCACCACCGAGGGCTCCTCGATGACCATCGGCACCAATACATCGCGCCCATTGACGGTGAAATTTGTGGCGATGCCAAACGGCAGCCCATGCAGACCAACCACGTTCTCGATCATCAGGTCGGCGCGCGCAACATCCAACCCCAACGCGCCAGAAAGAGTCGCCACTTCGGCTTCAGTCAGCCCGGCCCATCCAGCGATCTGCCTCTGCCGTTCCTCAACAGGCAGCTTATAAAACCCGCTCAGACGAGATGAATGTGTTTGTTCCATAGGGATGCAGCATATGGTCACGGGGGAGACTGGCGACAGGCCCCGGATCTGCGCCAAAATTATATCACCGGGGCGCTATCAAAAGCTATCACGTTGGCGGGAGTAGTACAAAAGTACCACCGGCGGGCGCCATCAGAGTTGCTCATCCTGTCGGCCGGCCCTGTCTGCGGTCTTCAAGGCGAGCACTTCGTATACCTGAACCGGCTCAACACGCCCTTTAACCGCGGTCTGGGCTGTCTTACCGACAATAATTTGATCGGTTATGCGCTCGTAGGTGGCATGGGAGATGAGGATAGAGGTGCCCAGCTCACGGTTCAGTCCTTCGATGCGGCTGGCCACGTTAGCCGGGTCACCGATGGGGGTATACTCGGCACGGGTTTCTGAACCCACACTGCCCACAACCGCCACCCCTGTATGGATGCCAAAGCCGGTGCGCAGTTCAAAGGCGTTGACCATCCGGCGGATAGCATTGAAGTGCCCCAAGACCTCATAGGCCTTCAATGCGGCCTGGACAGCGTGCAACGCATGATCAGGGTCGTCCAGTGGCGCGCCAAAGAGGGCCAGCACTCCATCACCGGTATAGCGTGTGATGGTGCCGCCGTTATCCTCAAGTATCTGGACCAGCGTCGCGTAGTAGGCGTTCAATGTTTGCACCACATCTTCCGGAGGAGTGCGCTCACACCACGCCGTGAAGTCACGGATGTCGGTGAAAACGATGGTGACCTCGCGCCGCTCGCCTCCCAGACGGATACTGCCGCTGAGGATGCC
Source organism: Anaerolineae bacterium (assembly GCA_034435075.1). Classification (GTDB taxonomy): domain Bacteria; phylum Chloroflexota; class Anaerolineae; order B4-G1; family B4-G1; genus JAOAAG01. The sequence goes on along the minus strand of DAOTYA010000065.1, from coordinate 4,406 downwards.
ATCGCGCACCGGGCTGCTTACGTACTGACCGAAAGCTGCTCTTATCTGTTCCTGCCTGGCCAGTTTCTCGGCCATCGCATTGAAGTGGAGGCCCAGGCTGGCCAGCTCGTCGGTGCTGTGAGGACGCACGCGCGCTCCCAGATCACCCTCCGCTACTGCCTTCATCATCTGCTCCAGCTCCCGGATAGGGCTCATGACGCTGTGCACCAATAAGATGGTCAGTGCAATGCCCACAGTGCTGGCGAACAACATCACGGAGCCGGTGAGACGAAGACTGGTGGCCGGGTCACCGCCAAGCCTGATCGTCTGACTGTAGCTGAACAGCCCCAAAGTAACCAGCGGCACGATCATGATCGGCAATATCAGTACCGGCAGTTTGAGCTGCAGGCGGAAACGTCGCACACGTGGATCGTCGAGCCTGGCCTGCGCACCCACTGCCAGCGCCAGGAACGAGACCGGCTGCATCATCCGCTCCAGGTAAAAGATGAAGAACACCAGCGCAATGGCTACCGTCGAGGTCAGGGTCACGATCCAGCCCTGCAAAACCAGCGCCAGGCTCAGCTCGGTAAAGATAAAGAAGTAGAGCGCCTGTGTGGTATAGGCCAGGATCGCGACCAACGTCGTCCATCCCACCACCCGGGGGGAGAAGCTGACCGCCTCGATCCAGGCACGGGTGGCCAGCTCCGCATCGGGCAGTTCGCCCGCGATGAGCGTTTTCAGGAAAGAGCGAATGGCGCGGGAGCAGAGATGGTAAAACAGGTAGGCCATTAACGTCACAAAGGCCACCACCAGCGTGACCACACCGGCCAGGTCGTACCAGACAACTGGCGAGATGATCTCGGTGAAAACGCGTGCTCCCAGGAAAGTGGGCAGGGTAAGGGTCAACTGGCCGCGCAGGTAGATGAAGATGATGTATAGTGGGGATCCTCGCCAGTGGAGAAAGAGCGCCGTTGGTAAGCTTTGGGCCGGCACCGATCCGGCAAATGTCATTCGTTTCCTCACCCGGGCGCGCTTCATAAAAGCTTTCCGTTCACCCTGGAGTTGAGTGCGCAGTGCAGATTGCGTCTCATTATACGAGCGACACAGTACCTATTCAGGGGATGGCTGGAAGCCACCCTCTTTTGGGCCTGCATCCATTGGTCAGCCTGCGCTGCCCTGCTCCTTGCTGCACCACGAAGCGGTGTCGGCGCAGCGCCCGGAGAGGGCGATTTCAATCGGCCAGGTTGTGTGATGCAATTGCACGGACTGAGCCTGAAGAAGGGTTTTCTGGCCTGTCCGGACGGCCTGTAAAAGCCGCTCCAACCACCCACTGACCAGGCGCTCAGGCAAGTAAGCTCCATCGTTCAGCGGGAGAGCCATTCGGCGGCTGCCTGGGGCAGGAGTGCCAGTGCTCCCTGCTGAATCGTGGGGTCGGGCAGGGACTCAATGAATAGTTTGCCGTAACTCTTGCTCAACAATCTGCGGTCGAATATCGCAACCACCCCCCGGTCGTGCCTGGTGCGGATCAGGCGGCCAAAGCCCTGAAGGAAACGCAGGATTGTCTCCGGGACAGCGTAGTCCAGAAACGGTTGCTCGAACGTCTCAGCACGCGCTGCAAAGATGGGATCATCGGGCACGTTGAAGGGAAGTTTGGCGATCGCCAGGCAGCTCAGCGCTTCCCCCGGCACGTCCACTCCCTCCCAGAAGCTGCGCGTGCCCAGCAAAACCCTCCGCTCTCCGGTGCGGAAATCTTCCAGCAATTGTCCGCGCGATATGCCCTGCCCCTGAGCCTGAACGGTGATACCTGCCTGGGCCAGCGGGGCCTGGATGGCCCGCAAGGTAGCCTGGAGCTGGCTGTAAGATGTGAACAGCGCCAGTGCACGCCCCTGGGTTGCTTTAAACAGGGCTATCATCCCCTGTTCCACCAATCTTTGATACCCCTGCTCACCCGGTTCGGGAATATCATCTACCAGGTAGACGAGCGCTGATTTTTTGTAGTCAAAGGGAGAACTGACGACAAGCTCGTTGGCATCCCATGCATTCAGGCGCTCGCGCAGGAAGTCGAAGCTCGAAGCGGTGCGCAACGTGGCCGAGGTCAGGATCACCGACTCCTTTTTGCGGAACAGGTGTTCCTCCACCAGTGGCCCGATGTGCAACGGGGCTGCGTGCAGTGCTAACTTCTCGCGCTCGGCATCCCACTCCAGCCAGCAGATCGTATGCACGTCGGGATTGGTGATCATCCGATCAAGAGATTCCTTGTGCTCTCGCAGTTCGCGCACCAGTCCCATCATCTGGACCCGCATGTCCCCTATAGCCGGTGTACCGGCGTTCTCCAACCCTGCCAGCTCCGTAGCCAATCGCTCCGCTCCCTCCACCACAGCCCCGAGCAACGCGCTGGTGTTGTCCCAGGCGATTTCAATTGACTCCCATGCCGGCTGGATACGCAGCCCGGAGGTTATCCGCATCCGCAGAGCGTACTGGTTATTCTTTTCCTGTTCCTGCTCTTCTATGAATTCTTTCAGCCGGCTGAAAAAAGTGTCCAGCTCACGTGCAGCCCGCGCGGCAGCGATGCCAGCTCTACCGACGGACAGCTCAAGCTGCGACATCAGAGCGCCTGTAAGCCCGGCCTTGCGACAACGTCCGAGCACCTCGGCCAGCAGCCCGCTGACGCGGCCCGTCTCCTCCACCTGCCCCACCTCAAACAGTAGCTGCTCTATCTTGTTTTGGTTGGTCTCGAAACTCAGACCCTCGGTCGTGGCGGGTTCGAGATGGTGTGCTTCATCCACAATAAGGTATTTGTATTCAGGCAGAGCGCGCTGCCGCACCGCGACATCCGCCAGCAACAGAGAGTGGTTAACAATGATAAGGTGAGCAGCCTCAGCAGCGCGGCGGGCGCGATAGAAGTAACAGGAGCCTTCCTGGAAGTATCGGCAGCGTTCCGGCAGGCAGCCCTCGTGGTCGGCCGAGAGTTGTGACCAGACCATCCGCTCGGCCTGATCTGGCAGGAACAGTGTATCACCATCTCCACTCTCCGTCTCCAGCAGCCAGACCAGGATTTTCGCCAGCACGCGCGCTTTCTCCGGCGTTGTGGCGCCCTGACGCCGCATGGCCTGCAGACGGGCCATACACAGGTAGTGGGAACGGCCTTTGAGAATGGCGGCACGGAAGGTAAAGGGGAGCACCGAGGCCAGGATGGGCAGGTCTTTGTTGTAGAGCTGTTCCTGCAGGTTGATGGTATTGGTGGAGATCACCACCCTTTCACCGTTCTGCACAGCCCAGTGGACGGCCGGGAGCAGATAGGCCAGCGACTTGCCGACACCGGTGGGCGCCTCGACCAGCAGGTGCTCGCTTCGGTTAAGGGCGCGCGCCACTCCACGCACCATGCTGACTTGCTGGGGGCGGTACTCGTAGCCGGGGAAGTGGGCTGCGAAAGCGCCCCCCTCACCCAAAAGCGCCACCAGTTGCTCTTCGTCCAGCTCCCTGTGCTCCGCAGCGGGCTGCAAGGGATGCCAGCTCTCAGATTTCTTAGCCTTTGCAAGGAGCGGAGCCTCAGGCGGTGGATTATCGGCGGCCTCATCGAGCACGGCCCGGAAAAAACCGACCGCGTCCCATCTTCCTCGTTCACCGTGTCTGACGATTTCCTGGAGCGTGCGTAAAGGCAGGCTGGCAGCGCGTCTGGTCAGGATACGGAACAGGCGATGAGTCGCCTGCGCGTCTCCCAGGGCGCGATGAGCCTGGGGCATCTCGATGCCCAGCGCCCTGGCCAGCGATTCCAGGCTGTACCGCTCCGCGCGGGGCAGCAACACTCCTGCCAGCTCGAAGGTGTCGAAGTGTTCATTGTCGAGTAGTTGGGAGTGGCGATGCAGAAAGCCCAGGTCGAAGCCTACGCTGTGGCCCACTATCGGCCACCGACCAACGAAGCGGGCCAGTCTGGATAAGACCTCGTGAAGGGGAGGGGCCTGAGCGACATCCTCGTCTCTGATGCCGGTCAGCTCCGTAATGGAGAGCGGTATAGGGCGGCCGGGGTTGACGAAACTGGAGAAAGTCCCCAGCACCTCGTCCCCCCGGAATTTGACGGCGCCCACTTCAATGATTGCGTCCCGTTCGGGGTCCAGGCCGGTGGTCTCCAGGTCGAGGGCGACATAAGTTTCGGGCATCATTTGTTTCCTGGTAATTGCCTGCTCTCCCGCTGGTTTGGTATGACCTGCGGGGAGTTAACTGGCTTTTTGTGAGATTATACCGCAGGGAAAGGCAGGGGGCAAATAGCCGGTCCATAGGGTGTTCGAAGCAAAAGCGACTTGGGCTACGCCGACGCCGCTTTTCCCGCCCGGAGTCGGGTAGGTAAGGGTACTTTAGCCGGTTTGTGCCGCGTTTGTGCCGGCTAAAGCCTCGATTCCCTCCCCTGATTAGGATTTGCTTCGAAATCC
>DAOTYA010000064.1:0-6001 GCA_034435075.1 Anaerolineae bacterium | reverse complement strand
GTGATGACAAAGAAAACGGGCAGGTAGGACCAGCGGCAGATGATGGAATGAATCTTGTAGCCGAAGATGCTACCCTTCCTCCGGTTGGGATAGCTCCACCTGGCATCTGGATCATCCTTGTACCAGGCCTGGAGCAGGGAGCTGTCTATGATCAGGTCATAGCCCTTGATTAAACCGAGGCGGATCAGAGCTACGACCAGGGCGATGAAGAACAGAAAGTAGGGCAGCAAACCCAGGTTGCGGACACGACGGGAGTATTGAGCCAGGCTGATGGTCTTCAGACGTCCATCTTCGTCCCGTTGATCATAGCCCAAGGCTAGAGCAAGCGCCTCATAGCGTGCCAGCCAGTCGGTGATCCCTTCGTAGGAAAGACGCCAGGCCCCTGCCACAATGGAGGTCAAGAAGACAGAGACATCGCTGTAGATTGGGGGGTGACCTCTTTTTGGTGCTGGCAAGGCCCAGGGACACAGCAACTGGCTCAGTCTCAAGGCCCAGAGGGCCAGTGACCAGGCATTGATTAGCCGGAGGAACTCGACGGGATCAACCCAGAGTCCTCCTTTCGTCCTGGCTTGAGGGAGCAATGAAAGGTCTTGCTCTGGTGCCCACTCCAAATGTGGGAGGCATTTTGCGATGATTTTTGCTAAAAGCATTGGAATTCCTCCAGTCTGTGATTAATGCATATTACCTGCTGCCCATTCTACACCAGATGGCTGAGGGATTCAATCGCTATTTGATTTGGGATTTCGAAGCAAATCCTAATCAGGGGAGGGAATCGAGGCTTTAGCCGGCACAAACGCGGCACAAACCGGCTAAAGTACCCTTACCTACCCGACTCCGGGCGGGAAAAGCGGCTTCGGCGTAGCCCAAATCGCTTCTGCTTCGAACACCCGAAACGCTGCCTGATTTGCCGCCTGGAGGGATTGCAGTATAATAAGCGCACCCGGCGTGAGCCTGGATTTGCATTCACTGTAGACATCACTTACACAGAGAGCATATGCTTGAGTCCTTCTTCAGTCCCCAATCTGTAGCCGTCATCGGCGCTTCGCGCGATCCGGAGAAGCTGGGATACGCTGTTTTGGCCAATCTGGTAAACGGCGGCTACCCAGGGCAGCTCTATCCGGTCAATCCCAAAGCCGACGAAATCCTCGGCCTGAAAGCCTATCCCTCTGTGCTCGACATCCCTGCTCCCGTGGAACTGGCCGTCATCGTTATACCATATTCCCTGGTGCCCGCTGCTCTGGAGCAGTGCGGGCAGAAGGGCGTTCCTGCTGTTGTTGTCATCAGTGCTGGCTTTCGCGAGGCGGGCCGCGAGGGATTGGAACGGGAAAGGGAATTGGTCGAGATCGCTGCCAGATACGGGATGCGGCTCATCGGCCCTAACTGCCTGGGTGTGATTGACACGGCTACCCCCTTGAACGCCTCGTTTGCTGCCGGCATGCCACAGAAAGGGCCTATCGCTTTTATGTCTCAGTCGGGTGCGCTGGGCACCGCCGTGCTTGATATGGCGATGGCCGGGCGCATTGGCTTTTCCAGGTTCGTGAGCCTGGGCAACAAGGCTGATGTGAGTGAGACCGACCTGCTGGAGGCGTGGGCCGATGACCCGCACTCCAGGGTGATCCTCATATACGTCGAAGGCCTGCCGGACGGTCAGAAATTCATTCAGGTCGCGCGCAAAGTTACGCGCCACAAGCCTGTAGTGGCGATCAAATCAGGCGTCACCGCCTCTGGCTCGCGGGCCGTCTCCTCACACACAGGCAGCCTGGCTGGTTCCGAGGCCGCTTACAAAGCCGCCTTCCGACAGGCTGGCGTCATACGTGCCACCTCAATGGAGGAACTGTTCGATTGTGCGCGGGCTTTTGCCTATCAGCCACTGCTCCGGGGTGACCGGATCGGCATCGTCACCAATGCCGGTGGGCCGGGCATCCTTGCCACCGATGCGCTGGAGCATGCCGGGTTGCTCATCCCCAGGCTGTCTCCCCAAACAGTGCGTGCACTGACCGATTACCTGCCAGGCGCGGCCAGCGCTGCCAATCCCGTGGACGTGCTGGGGGACGCGCTTGCCGACCGCTATCAGCACGCCATTAACCTGGTATTGAACGATCCTGGCATAGACGGATTGCTTGTCATTGTCACCCCTCAGGCGATGACCGAGATCGAGGAGACGGCTCACGTCGTTGGCAGGATGGCCCGGCAATCAGATAAGCCAGTGCTGGCCTGCTTTATGGGAGAAGCGCGCATCCAGGCTGGCGTAGACATACTATGGCAGTACGGTGTTCCCAACTACCCCTTCCCGGAGCGAGCGGCGGCTGCTTTCGCGGCGATGAATGCCTACCGCCGCGAGCAAGAACGTCCTATCTACGAACCCGAGCCTTGCACAACATGTATTCCAGAGGTACGCAAGCTATTTGATCGCGTGCGCGCGGAGGGGCGTGTATCCATTGGTGACGCCGAAGCCTGGGCTGTCCTGGAAGCCTATGGTTTCACCGTCCCCAAATCCCGACTGGCGAAGACACCTGACGAGGCGGTGAAGATCGCAGAGGAGATCGGCTATCCGGTGGTGATGAAAATCGCCTCCCCGGACATCCTGCACAAAACGGACGTGGGCGGCGTCAGACTGAACCTGCGCACGCCGGATGAGGTGCGGGATGCCTTCGACCTGATCGTCTACCGTGCCGGGCGTTACGTGCCTGGAGCACGCATCTGGGGCTGTCAGGTCCAGCAGATGATCCTGGGGGGGCGTGAGGTCCTCCTTGGAATGAGCCGCGATCCGCAGTTTGGGCCGCTTGTCGCCTTTGGCCTGGGCGGCATCTACGTCGAAGCATTGAAAGACGTCGCCTTCCGTGTGGCGCCGTTCAGCCGCGAGGAGGCCCACGAGATGATCAGAGAAATCCGCTCCTATCCCCTGCTCGAGGGCGTGCGCGGGGAGCCGCCGGCCGATCACGAGGCGCTGGCCGATGCATTGCTGCGTATCAGCCGTATGGTGATGGACTTCCCGGAGATCGTGGAGCTTGACATCAACCCACTGAAGGTTTTCGAGGCAGGGCGGGGAGCTATCGCTATTGATATGCGTCTGGTGCTGGCTTCCTGAGCCGCAACGTTTGCAGTCTGATTTCTGGCAGGTCGCTGAGAGCACTCCGTCAGAGATATTTAGGGGGTAAATATGAAAGCTCTGTACATCACTTCCATCCACACCTTCAGTGGCAAGACAGCGGTATGCCTGGCCCTGGCGCGTCGTCTAAGGCTGGAGGGGCACAAAATTGGCTACTTCAAGCCGGTCTCTGCCCATCCATGGGAACCTATACCGGGCGAGGAGTATGACGAGGACGCCGCGTTTGTCCGGCGGGTACTGAACCTCGAGGAGTCGGTGGAGGACATGGTGGGCATTGTGCTGACGCCGGCTCTGGTGACCGAGACACGCTGCGGCTGCACCGGGCGCGATCTGGTGCCGGAGATCGAGGAGCGCTACCGGCGGTTAACCGGTGACAGGGACGTGATGCTGATCGAGGGGGGTGCTTCGCTGCGTGAAGGGCTGAGCCTGGGAGTGGATCCGATTCGCGTGGCCAATGCACTTGACGTGCCGGTGCTCGCCATCGTCCGCTTCCGCAATCCCGTGAGCATGGCCGACGCCTGTGTCGCGGCGCGGCAACAGCTTGGGGAGCGGCTGGTGGGTATCATTGTCAACGCTGTCCCGGAGGACGCGGTGGAATTTGTAGAGCAGATCGGCCGGCCGTGTATGGAAGAACGCTTTATCCCCATCCTCGGGGTGCTACCGTTGCAGGAGCAACTGATGGCTATCAGTGTGGGCGAGCTGGCAGAGGTGTTGGATGCCCAGTTCCTCACCCTTCCGGAGAAAAAAGATATGCTGATAGAGCAACTGGTGGTCGGGGCAATGAGCGTGGAGCAGATGCTCCCTCGCGTGCGTCGGATACCGGGTTCCAAAGCCATCATTACCGGCGGCGATCGGACCGATATACAACTGGTGGCGCTGGAGACGGCCACCACGAACTGCCTCATCCTGACCGGGATGCTGCATCCCATCCCGGAAGTGCTGCGCCGTGCCGAGGAAAACGGCGTCCCGGTGCTGCTGGTCCATCACAACACAATGGAAACCGTGGAGAGCATCGAGCGCGTCTACGGCAAGACCCGTCTGGGCCAGAAGGTCAAACTGGAGCAGTTCGAAGCGTTGATGGAGAAGCATTTTGATTTCGAGCGGCTCTATCGGAGTCTGGGATTGTAAATCCGGCCAGGACGCCTGGTCGCGGATGACTATCTACATCAGGAGGATACGGGATGATTGAGACCGACATTGATACTATCGTTGCCCGCGAGATACTCGATTCGCGAGGTAACCCTACCATAGAAGTAGAGGTCACTCTGGCGGGGGGGGCGTGGGGGAGAGCCGCCGTGCCGTCGGGCGCCTCCACGGGCACCTACGAAGCGCTGGAACTGCGCGATGGCGATAAGAAACGCTATGGCGGTAAGGGGGTCCAGAAAGCAGTTGCAAACGTCAATGAGGTCATCGCCGAGAACCTGTTCGGTTGGGATGCCACCGATCAGGCCGGCATTGACGCATACCTTTTGGAGCTGGATGGAACGCCGAACAAAGAGAAACTGGGAGCCAATGCCATACTCGGCGTTTCGCTGGCCGTTGCACATGCCGCAGCCAACGCACTCCGGATGCCGCTCTACCGCTACATCGGTGGCGTCCACGCTCACGTCTTGCCGGTGCCGATGATGAATATCCTTAACGGCGGCAAGCATGCGGTAGATGGGCCGGACCTGCAGGAATTTATGATCGTGCCGGCAGGCGCCCCCAGCTTTGCCGAAGGGCTGCGCTGGTGCAGCGAGATTTACCATGCCCTCAAAGGCGTGCTCAAATCACAAGGATACTCGACCGGCATAGGAGACGAGGGTGGATTTGCCCCCAGCCTTAAGGCAAACGTAGAAGCCATCGAGGTCATCTTGCAGGCTATCGAGAAGGCAGGATACAAAGCCGGCGAGCAGGTGTATATCGCTCTGGATCCCGCCGCCAGCGAATTCTACGAGAACAGCCGTTACGTGCTCAAGAAGGAGGGGCGCACACTCACCGGCGAGGAAATGATCACGTTCTATGCCAGCCTGGTGGACCAGTACCCTATCATCAGCATTGAGGATGGCCTGGCCGAGGACGATTGGGAAAGCTGGACTCTGATGATGCAAAGGCTGGGCGACCGCATCCAGATCGTAGGAGATGACCTGCTTGTAACCAACATCGAGCGGGTGCGCAAGGCCATTGAGGTCCGGGCCTGCAACGCCCTGCTCTGCAAGGTCAACCAGATCGGCACGCTCAGCGAAGCCATCGCTGCGGTGCAACTTGCGCAGCGCTCTGGCTGGGCCGTTATCGTCTCCCACCGCTCAGGCGAAACGGAGGATGCCACCATTGCTGACCTGGCGGTGGCGCTGAATACCGGCCAGATCAAGACCGGTGCCCCCTGCCGTTCCGACCGCGTGGCCAAGTACAATCAACTGCTGCGCATCGAGGAGAAACTGGGGGACCAGGCGGTCTATGCCGGTCTGAACGCCTTTGCCGGCCTGCGCAGACCTGGTGCCTGATATAGACGTCTGGACTGCAGCCCGGCTGTAAGAGTCTATCTGAAAAACCGTACAGGCGGCATCCCTACGCCGCTTACAGGTACTAAGAGCCTATCCGAAAAACCGTACAGGCGGCATCCCTATGCCGCTTATACCGACGCATAGGGATGCGTCGGTTACGTTTTTCTGATAGGCATTTAGCATCAGGTTTGCACGCGAGTGTGAGATACGCATAACTGGATTCCGCGCGTCGCTCCTACCGGACGTGCCCGCCGGACGTGCCCGCTGGACGTGCCCGCCGGATCACAATCCGGTGGCAGCGGTGGGCGGCCAGCACCCGGCCCGCGTGGATTTTGATCCACGCGGCGCATAGTCCGGCGGTGGGCGGCCAGTACCCGTTCCGCGCGTCGCTCCTACCGGGCGTGCCCGC
>DAOTYA010000063.1:0-8544 GCA_034435075.1 Anaerolineae bacterium | reverse complement strand
CACTACAGGCAACAGTGTAGGGCAACTGCGAGCAGTTGCCCTACAACCGACGTCGCCACGACCGGCCACAGCCTGCTCTCGCCACCGTCTTGTGCAAAAAAGTGACGGACACCCGTGCCGATTGCTGATAATGCTTGTCAAATGGCACCGGGCATGGTATGCTTACATACCATGTGGACTTCCGCTGGCTCGGGCCGGTCTCCGGACCACGCCCGCGTCGGGCGCGGCGACCCCGCCGATAGCCGCACACCCAGAGGATGTCCGCTCTGGTCACAATTGTATCTTTTAAGCCATTAAGGCCTCGTAGGCCACTTGAGTCCGGCTTTCCGCCGGACTTCTTGTTAAGAGCCACCTGTAGGACACCCCTTCCAGGCTGTCCTGGCAGGCTTGAGAACCTGCCCTTCTGGTTTGCGGACAGGTGCTGTCATGAAGCAGCATCATCACAAGGAGGTGCCCGGTCAAAGTGACGATGCGTAGACGCTTTATGAAAAGACTGCTTGCTGCACTGGCCAAACCATGCGTTAAAGTCGCCGCATTTCTCCTTTCATCCAGGCCATTGGTCAGTGGCCTGGTAGTGGTGCTTTTGCTGACAGCGACCTCCGTGGACTACGAACGGCGTTTGGCGCTCTCCGATCTCCCCCTGGAGGCATACCCGGTGCTGGAGCTGGAGGCATATCGCCGTCTGCTGGTGGTCGCACCCCACTGTGACGACGAGGTCCTGGGAGCAGGCGGATTGATCCAGGCGGCACTCCGGCAGGGGATGGATGTGCGCGTCGTCATTGTGACCGCCGGCGATGGATATCGCCGCGCAGCGGTTGCGGAGTCACAGCGCATTTTCCCGACCTCACGGGATTTCCTGGCGCTGGGCGAACGTCGCTACAGCGAATCACTGCTGGCCTTGAGCAGGTTGGGTTTGCATCCCGGTCAGGTTACCTTCCTTGGTTACCCGGATGGGGGGTTATCATCGCTATGGTGGGAGCACTGGGAGCAAGAGCGACCTTACCGCTCCCCTTACACCGGGCAGGAATACAACCCCTATCCCTTCAACTCCAGTGTTCCTTACAGCGGAGAGGTCCTGCTCAGGCAACTGCGCGAGATAGTTGGAAATGAGCATCCGGATTTGATTGTGATGCCCCATCCTAATGATGAGCATCCAGACCATCACACTTTGAGCGTGTTTATGGCTCTTGCAGTGGAAATGGAGCGTGCCAGAGACGAGTCCTATGAGCCACGGCTGCTTGGCTACCTGGTTCACTATGGCCTGTATCCGCAGCCTATGGGCTTCAGGCCTGGTGAAAGCCTCCTGCCGCCCCGTCGTCTGCGCCAGGTCGGTGAGTGGCTTCAATTTCCTCTCTCTGCAACGGAGCTGGCAAACAAACGTAAAGCAATAGAGGCGTACGATTCTCAACAGCGCGTGTTGCGTTCCTATCTGCTCAGTTTTATCAGGCGCAACGAGATGTTTATGAGCATAGAGAACGCTATTGAGGTCGGGTTCATTGAGGGAGAGATGATGGGGAGCGACACCGGCGTGCTTGCGGCTTCGCCGGAACGCGTTGATCCCACCGGTGACAGGCTGGTACGCAAAGTGTCTGCTGGGGCAGACATAACCGGTCTCCGTATATTTCGCGTCCATGAGAAGCTTTGGATTGCGTTGGAGGCACGCGCATATGTCAGCCGTGCCTATTCCTACCACCTGCTGGTGCGAGCCTTCACACCGCAAAGCACGCTCAGGTGGAGCGCTCACTGGGGACGGATAGCCCAGGGCGATGTGGTGGCTTATGGGAACACACTCTGGTACTCGCTTGATAGCGCAACACTCGGTGATCCAGACTGGCTGGCAGTAGCCGCAGAAACGCGCGGAGGCATAGTACTGGATCGGACTGCCTGGTATCTGATCCGTCTCAAGGATGTTCCGTCAGTGTATTGAGGTGAATCGGCGGCCGTTCATTGCCGCACCTATAGAGGTGTCGGCCTGCGCCGACACCTGGCGCGAAGTGCCCAGAAAGGGCGATTTCAATCGCTTGAACAGGCGCGGTACTGGATCGGACTGCCTGGTATCTGATCCGTCTTTCAGAGTAATTGAGGTGAACCGGTGACTGTTCATTGCCGTATGCTGCGCCGGCTTACCATACGCCGACTGGCCGTGGCGATACTCCTGCTCGCTCTGAGCGCGGCCTCACTGCGTGGGGCATGGGACCCCGATATGTGGTGGCACCTGGCAACAGGACGTTACATTGTGGAGAGACACGTTATCCCGCGTGAGGATATGTTTTCCTACACCGCTGCTGGCCAGCGCTGGTTCGCCCACGAGTGGTTGACAGATGTGTTGATGTATCTTCTGTACAGAGCCGGGGGAACCCCCGCGCTGATCGTGGGGGCATCACTGGTTGTAACGGCAACCTTCACGCTTGTCTACCGGTCTGCGTGCTCAAGTGGGGCCAGGGAAAGGGGTGCTCCGCCTTATGTGACGGTATTTACAGTCCTGGTGGCTGCGTTTGCCTCGGCCATTACCTGGGGAGCGCGCCCGCAACTGCTCAACGCCCTGTTTCTCGCGTTATTCCACGCGATTTTGTTGCGCTCAAGGACTCCCGATTTACAGGCCCGGATTTGCAACCTGCAGCGTGGAATTTTGTGGCCGCTGCCCGTGCTGACCGCACTATGGGCCAATCTGCATAGCGGTTTCTATCTGGGGCTGGTGGTGATCGGCGTGGTGTTGGTGGGAGACACACTCTCATATCTGCTCACCCCTGCCGATGAGCGGGTACAGCGCTATCCCACACCTGCTGCGTTGCGCAACCTCGCTCTGACACTGGTGCTCTGTGTGCTCGCCGCGCTGGCCAATCCCAACGGCTATCATATGCTGCTGTACCCATTCGGCACACTGGGCAGCGGCGCCATGCAAAGTTACATTCAGGAGTGGGCCTCACCCGATTTTCATCGCAGGGAATACTGGCTCTTCGCCCTGTTGCTGCTCGGGGGATCGCTGACACTGGTCCTGTCGTACCGTAGAAGCGCCCAGGCATCGCCGTCTCTCTCTGAGCTGTTGCTGTTTTTCGGCTTCGGATTCGCCGGTTTGGTCTCGGTCCGGCATATTCCACTCTTTGCAGTGGTGGCTGCTCCACCGATCAGCCAGGCGTTGGAAGGACTGCTGCGCCCCCATTTCCGCGGCGGGGGTAGCGGGCTGCCGCTTCTCAACTGGGTGCTCCTCCTGTTGATGATCGCGGGGGTTGGCTGGCGTCTCTCAGATGTGCTGGAGAAAGAACAGCAGGTAGAGCGTACCAGCTATCCGGCAGACGCTCTGGAGTTTATACGCGAGCATGGCCTGGCGGAAAAACGAGTGTATAATAGTTACAACTGGGGCGGGTATCTGATATGGCATGGTCTGCGCGTCTTCATTGACGGACGCGCCGATGTCTACGGCGATGCCTTTATCCATGAGTATATGCTCGCTTACTGGCTGCAGGGAGACTGGCGAGTGCCGCTGGAGCACTATAACGTGGATTACATACTGATAGAGAGCGAGCTGCCGCTCGCCCGTCTTTTGGAAGAGAGAGACGAATGGGTGAGGGTATATCAAGACAGGCTTGCAGTGATCTTTGTACGAAGTGCCCTGTGGACGGAGAGTCAGAGCATGACACCTTTCAGCGGAACGCCTGGTGCGGTCTGGAGGGAATAAGCTGAACAAGGTAACGTCTATAGAGATCATTCTCACTCACGAGAACGCGGACTTTGATGCTATTGCCAGCCTGGTCGGAGCGAGCAAGCTGTTCCCGTCCGCCATACCCGTGCTTCCCCGCCGCATCAACCGGAACGGACGCGCCTTCCTGGCCCTCTACGGAGCTGAGCTGCCCCTGGTGCACCCGGATGACCTTCCTCGCCGTCGCAGGATCCAGCGCGTAATCCTGGTGGATACACAAAGCCTGGTTACGCTCAGCGGGATGGAACGTGAACTGCAGGTTGACGTTATTGACCATCACGCTCTGGACCGGGAACTGCCTGCCGGATGGAGCTTTTCCGGTGAGCCACTGGGCGCCACCACCACATTATTGACCGAGGAGATTGCCGCGCGTGCCATCCGGTTGAGCAACGTCGAGGCCACGCTCCTGCTAATGGGAATTTACGAGGATACCGGCTCTCTGTCCTATGAAGGCACCTCTGCCCGTGATGCGCGCGCGGCTGCCTGGCTGATGGAGCAGGGAGCGCGTCTGGCCATCGTCAACGAGTTCCTGCATCATCCTTTGGCTCCAGAGCAACGCGAGCTATATGAGCAATTACTGGAACACTGCGAGACTTATGACCTTGAAGGTCACATCATTGCCCTGGCCTGGGCCGAGGCGTCGGACTTCTCCGAGGAGATTTCTACGCTGGCTCACAAGCTGCGCGAATTACTGGAGCCGTCGGCGCTCTTCGTGCTCGTTGCGCTCGGCGACGGTTCCCGCATCCAGCTTGTTGCTCGCAGCACCACCAATGACATAGATGTCTCCGTGGTCGCCCGACAGTTCGGTGGTGGAGGCCACGCCCGCGCGGCGGCAGCGCTCATCCGTGGTCGCTCGATCCACGCGGTGCGCGAGAGGCTGCTGGCCATGCTGCCGGCGGCTGTGCGCCCCAGCATCACCGTGGCCGACATAATGTCACGGGGCGTGCAGGTCCTCTCCCCCGATGACACCGTCGCCGAAGCGGCCGCGCGGATGCAGCGCACAGGCCATGAGGGCTACCCGGTGGTTGCGGAAGGGCGTGTGGTCGGCCTGCTTACCCGCCGTGAAGTGGACCGTGCCCTCAACTTCAATATGTCCGATGTCCCTGTCTCCAGGATAATGCGCGCCGGCAGCGTCACCGTCAACAGTGGCGACTCGATAGCACATCTGCAACGGGTCATGATCGAAAGTGGCTGGGGACAGGTGCCCGTCATAGAGAATGAGCGTCTCGTGGGAGTGGTCACCCGTACCGACCTGATCAAACTATGGGGACAGTCCCCGACCTCATCACGTCGTGAGGAAATCAGCAGGCTGCTCGAACAGGCCATCTCCCCGCCGGTGCTTGCGCTGGTGCGCCACATCTCGCGCACTGCACACGAAATGGGGATCGTCCCCTATTTTGTGGGCGGCCCGGTGCGTGACCTGCTGCTGGGACAGCCAATAGTGGATGTGGACCTGGTCGTCGAAGGGGATGCCATCGCGCTGGCCAACCGCCTGGCCACGGAGTTGGGAGGACGGGTACGCGTTCACAGACGTTTCCGCACCGCCAAGTGGCTGCTCTCGCAGCAGGTCTGGGAGAAACTGGCCGTCTCGCCTGTCACGAGTGAGCTGCCCTCCAGCGTGGATTTTGCTACAGCGCGTACCGAGTTCTACACCCACCCCAGTGCTCTGCCCCAGGTGCAGCGCAGTTCGATCACCCAGGACCTGCATCGCAGAGATTTCACCATCAACACCCTCGCCATCCGCCTGGACCCGGATCACTGGGGTGAATTGCTCGATTTCTACGGGGGAGAGGCCGACCTGCGCAATGGGGTGATCCGGGTGCTCCATAGTCTGAGCTTCATAGACGACCCAACCCGGATACTGAGAGCGGCACGTCTGGAGAGCCGGTTGGGATTTCGGCTGGATCAGCGCAGCGAGGAATTGATCGCCGATGCCCTGCCTATGCTCAAGCGGGTCAGCGGTGACCGCATCAGGCACGAGCTGGAGTTGATTTTCCGCGAGGAGAAGCCCGAACTTGCGCTATGTCGTCTGGAAGAGCTGGGCGTGCTGGCGCATATCTCTTCTGGCCTGCGCTGCGACCGCTGGTTGCAGACGCGCTACCGCACTCTCCGCGGAGCGGAACAGCCCGGACCGAACGGCAACGGCTGGGATCGGGGGGTGTGGGGCCTGACCGCGCAGGACGATGTATATCTGCATCTGGCCTTGCTTGCCTATAACCTTGACGAGGAGGCGCTGGAAGAGCTGATTACCCGCCTGAACATCAAACGCGACGATGCGGACAAGCTTCGTCTGCTTCCCGAGTTAAAGAAAACCTTGCAGCAGCTTGGGAAGGCCCGTCGTCCAAGTGACGTATACCGCCTGCTCCAACCTTACCCCTCTCGTCTTCTGGCCGTGGCATGGCTGGCCACCGAGCGCAGGAAAGTGCGCAGGCAACTGCTGAACTACCAGAAAGAGTGGCGTCTGATCGAGCCGGAGCTGACCGGGGATGACCTCAAAGCGATGGGGCTGAAGCCTGGCCCGCTGTTCGGGCGGTTACTCAGAACGCTGCGCAACGCCCGCCTGGACGGCAAAGTGCACACCCGCGAGGAAGAAGTGGCCCTGGTACAGAAGTTGCTGGCCGCCGAAGCCAGAAAGAGCAAACCTGAACCGGGGGAGTCCTCGTCCCAACAGGAGCATCTTCCGGCGCGGTAGCATTACCTCTGCCGTCAGGCCTCCGGATACCCTGCTACCTCTCGCATCACCTCGGTAATATCCACATTGACCGGGCAGGAGACGACGCACCGTCCGCAGCCCACACAGCCGAGGGGGCCGAAGTCCATAGGGTAGTAACAGAATTTACACAAAAAGCGGTTACGCAGCCGTTCCGCTTTGGTGGGACGGGGGTTGTGACCGCCGGCCACGCGCCTGTAGTTGGGACTGGTACAGGCGTCCCACACACGGATGCGCTCGATGTAAGTGACACCTCCGCGCTCCGCTACCACACGATCGGTCACGTCAAAACAACGGCATGTAGGGCACACATAAGTGCACAGGCGGCAGCTCAGGCAACGCTCGCCGTGGCGCATCCACAGTCGCTCTTCATCAAACAACTGCCGCCACTTTCCAGGCGCGCTTACCGGCAGCGGATTGGCCGCAGCCATAACGCCGACCTCAGAATCCGGGGGCTTGAGCGGCCGCTCCTCGACCACCGCGCCCTCTAACAATGCCTCCCCCTTTGCCGTCACCACTTCTATGGTGTACCCTTCGCCCTCCTTGCGAAGCAACAGGTCCAGGAAGGTGGATTGATCTGGCCCTCCTCCGACCGAAGTGCAGAAGCAACCATCCCACAACTGCGGGCAGCTCAGCCCTATCAGTGTTGTGCGTTGGCGATGATGGGCATAATAACGGTCTGGCGGCTCCTGGTTCAGGAACAGCGCGTCAATGACGGCCAGACCGTGGGCATCGCATGGACGTATCCCGAAGATGACCTGAGTGCGCTCCGGCAACACCTCTTGCTGGATCACTTCCTGCTTCTTTTTCTCGATACGCAGTATGGTCTCCGTAGCCGGGAGGAAATATTCCCTGGCCGAGAGTTCCGGCCGCTCGTAGTCGAACAAGACTTCTGCAGCGGAGGTTACGGGTCGGTAAAGCACGTGCCCGTCCACATTACGGGGAGCCACCAGATCATGCTGTCCGGCCAGTCTGTCAAGCCAGCTTTTCAAATGGTCCGAGGTTATGTATTTCACCCTGTACCTCCATGTTATTCGGTCGAGTTGGGTAACGCTATTCAGCCCGATTGAAATGGGTGTAATCGCCCTTAGTGCCTATCCGAAAAACGTAACCGACGCATCCCTATGCGTCGGCACAAGCGGCATAGGGATGCCGCTTGTAAGGTTTTTCGGATAGGCTCTTATTTACCTGGGATTGAATCCGGGATGTTCATAATGGGTTGACACTCTGAGTCAGGCGCCGGATGCCGCCCGTTGAAATCGGCCTGTTGGGGCGCTGCGCGCCGGGCGTCGGCCTGCGCCGACGCGCCGGTCGGCGGAGGCCGACCATTTGCCACAGTAGGGGCGCAGCGCGCTGCTCCCTGTTGGCATCAATTTAAGCGACTAAAGTCGCACCTCAGGGGCTTGCAGCCGGGCGACCACCGGCGTAGGCGCCTCCGTCCGCGCAGGCGGGCGGCCAGGGGCAGAGCGCCGCTCTGCCCCTGGCGGCGCGATTTCCAATCGCCCGCCCCAGAAACTGCGCGCGAAGTTCAGTTATGTGTATATTAACTCGCGTGCAAACCCGATGCTATGATGCGAATTTCCCGGTCTGTTGGCCACAATTCAACGAGATTCGAGCGCAGATTGGGCGACTTTGCTCTCCGGTAAATGATAGCAACTGCACCCAAGACAAACAGTCGGTTGAGCCATCGCCTGTCTTGTTCTCCGACACAATCAAGCCGCTGATATAGCGCTTGAACTGAATGAAAGCTTCCGCCGAGAACACCTCTTCAGATTAGGGCGCATAGTGCTGCACCAGTTCAGGAAATTCCACCAGTGGAAACATAGCTCACCTCCGTCTGTTGATGATACACGTCTTTCCGCTGAATGTCTACCGGGCTGCCTGGGGTTACTCACTCGGGATTCTGTTCATTCAGACCCTCAAAGACTCAGGACTCAAGACGCAAGACCAAAAGGTTTCAATCCCTCGTTCGGGATTCTGCTCATTCAGACCTACGTGGAGAGAGATCAGGGACTGGATCAAGAAAGGTTTCAATCCCTCGTTCGGGATTCTGCTCATTCAGACGGGACAACATCAACAGATTTGATAAAGGTGGTCCCGGTTTCAATCCCTCGTTCGGGATTCTGCTCATTCAGAC
>DAOTYA010000062.1:0-4353 GCA_034435075.1 Anaerolineae bacterium | reverse complement strand
GCAGTGGTAGGGGGCGGGATGGGGATCGCTCTGTTCATGGCACTCCCCTCGTTCCTCAGCGGACTGGTGGCGCCGTTCATACCGTCCGAATGGCTGGTCAGTGTGATCGAGGGAGTGGTACGTCTGCTGCTCATCGTGGGCTACATCTGGGCGATCGGTTTTCTGCCCGAGATACGCAGGGTGTTTGCTTACCATGGTGCGGAGCACAAGACGATCCACGCTTACGAGGCCGGTGCAGAGCTGACGGTCGAAGAAGTGCAGCGCTTTCCGACAGCTCATCTCCGCTGCGGCACGGCGTTTCTGCTCACCGTAGTCCTGCTCACGGTGCTGATATTTGCACCGCTGGGCCGGCCACCGTTGCTCTGGCGCGTGCTCAGCAGGATAGTGCTGTTACCGGTTATCGCAGGCATCTCTTACGAACTGGTGCGCCTGACAGCTCGCCTGGCTGATCGTCCCTGGGTACGTGTGCTGGTGGCTCCCAACCTGGCACTGCAGCGCCTGACCACCCGCGAGCCTGATGGGGGTATGCTGGAAGTAGCCATCGCGGCCCTGCAGGCCGTGCTGGCGAGCGAGGAAACGGCGGCTGAGAGTTCCTCACACTCAGGCCACTGAGGGGGGCAGCGGCATAGTGAAGGAAATGGTCGTGCCTCCCCCGGGCGTATCCTCCACCCAGATACGTTCCCCATGAGCCTCAACGGCCATTCTACAGAACGCCAGCCCCAGCCCACTCCCCCGCTCCGGCTGCGACCCGGTAACGAATTTCTGGAACAGCCGCCCCCGAATCTCGGCGGGAATGCCCGCCCCGTTGTCGCTCACCGAGACCACGACGCGCCCGGGGTTCGTCTCGTCCCTCCTGGCCGCCACCCGCACCACACCACCATCCGGTGTGAATTTGATAGCATTGCCGACCAGGTTTTGCAACACCCGCTCAAGCAGCCGCTCGTCGGCCCATACCGGCGGTAAACCGGGTGGCACCTCGTTCGCCAGAGTGATGCCCTTGCCAGAAGCCATCAGCGATTGAGACTCCAGCACCATAGTGACAAGCGATGGCAGATATACCAGCCCCTGCTCCAACGGCATCTGACGACTCTCCAGCCGGTTGATCTCCAGTATCGCCTTCACCAGCCGGAGCATGCTGTTTGTGTTCTCAACAGCGATATCCCATAACTGGCGCTGAGCATTTGAAAGCTGCGGGCCGAGGGTATCATCAAGGAACGAGAGAGCACCGTAAATGGCTGTGAGCGGATTGCGGAGATCGTGCACCATCGAGTGGATCAGGTCATCGCGCATTCTTTCCACCAGCCGCTCCTCAGTAATGTCACGGAGGATCAGCAGGCGGCCTAAGGGCGACGTTTCGAGCATCACAGGCAGATTGGTCAGATAGATGGTGCGGGGGGCTATCTCGCACTCGCGCTCCCTGAGAGTTTCATCCCCTGCTTCAATGCTCTCCATATCGGTACGGATGAGCCTGGCAGCCTCAGCAGCCCGGGTCTCAAGGAGTGCCAGTGCTTCGCTTAAAGGACGGCCTATCCATTCAGCGGGGGTACCTGACAGGTTCAGAAAGGTGACCGCCTGGGCATTGATGACTAAGATACGATGATCAATCCCTACGAGAACGATCCCGTCCTGGCTGGACTCGATCAAGGCCTGCAGGCGGCTCCGTTCCACCAGAGCCGCCTGATAGAGCCTGGCGTTTTCCAAAACCAGAGCGATGGCTTCAGCCAGGGAGAGTGCCAGGGTGACATCCCGGTCACTGAAGGCAAAAGGTTGCTCGTGGGCCACCAGGAGCACACCTGAAGTTTGCTCGCCACGGTGGATAGGGACGGCCAGCTCACATGCCAGGTTAGAGAAAAGCTCAGAGTGTTCGCATTCCTCGTTGGCGTCCATTAAGTCCGGTATATGACAGGGCCTGCCACTGTTGAAGGCCCGCCAGACGGCTTTTTGACCGGGCGGAATCAGCCAGCCTGTAGCCGCAGCCAGCGCGCCGGATGCAGCACATACTCTCAGGTATGTGGAGGACTCATCAAGGAGCAGGATGGCAACCGCCGGCCAGCCTGTCAGGCGCGTGATGGTTTCGACCGCAGCTTTGGAGATGCTTTCCGGCTCAGAAAGCACCCCTGCTGTGCGCATAACCTCATAAAGGGTGGCCTGGTGGCTGGCCAGGTAGCGTGTTTCTTCATACATCTGGGCGTTGCGGATCGCCAGCACCAGTTGGTCGGCAGCGGAATTGATGAGATACATATGCCCGGGACTGAAGTAGTTGGGCTGCGGATGCATCAAAGTCAGTACCCCAAGTACGGCCGGTCCGCTTGCGAGTGGGACAGCCAGTGCGGAGCGGGCCGTGTAAGGGGCGTCTGGAAGATGCATCCAGCGCTCATCCTGGTCCGTGTCTGGGATGAGGACGGGTTGCCGGTGGCGCACTACCCAGCCGGCCAGCCCCGATGTCATCACCCGTTCCACGATCTCGCGGCGCTGGCGCGGTGGCCTGTCGTCGCTGGCCAGGACGCTGCAGGTGACTTTACCGTTTTCATCCAGCACGAACAGGCTGCCACGCTCGGCTCCGGTCAGGGAGATGGCCATGTTTAACGCGCTCCTGAGGGTAGCCTCCAGTGTGGTCTGTTTTGCTGTGGCACGCGCGATAGCCACCAGGTTTTCCAGTAGCCGCTTCTGAGCTTCAAGGCTGGTCTCAACGCGCTTGTGTTCGGTGATGTCGTACATAACGATCAGGCGGCCTATAGGGCGGGCGCGCTGGTCGAGGATGGGTGAGATATGGAAGTCATAGTAACGTTGCGCCTCACCGTCCCCCAGGACAAGCTCGTCGTGCACCTCCAGTGTATCGCGGTAGCGCTCCGCTACGGCGGCCCACGTGGGAGAGAGCTGCTCAACCGGTAGCCTGAGCACTCGTGATGCCGGCTGGTCCAGGATACGCTCTGCGGTTGGGTTAAGGTACAGGATACGTCCCTGCAGATCCAACACTATCACGCCACCGTTTATGCTGTACATGAGAAGATTGCGTGCCAGAGCCACGACATTGAAGAGTCCCAGGTAATAAATGTTCCAGACGATGATTACCCCAACCAGGGCGAATGCGAACGGGGCGGTATCCAGAGGGAAGCGGATCAGTTTATAAGTAGACAGTGCATCGCCAAACACAGGTATGATGGAGCAGATGATCAGCACCACCACCTGGCCGCGATATGGCCCGGTTGAGCGTGCCCATGTCCGGGCAAGTAATACCAGGCCCCACAGAATCACACCATACGTGTAGGTGATGTGAATCCAGCGAGCCGGGCCGTATATTGCCTGCCACACCACCAGCGAGCCTGCCTGTTCCGTCCACACTTTGCTCCAGTACAGATGATGCCATTCGTTGGTCCAGACCAGTAACAGGGTGAGCAATGGCGGTATGGCAAGTATGGCTGATCTGCGCGGCGCCAGCCAGCGCTCGTGACCTGTGTATTCCATGAGGAAAATGAGCCAGGCCAGTGGGGCGGTGACTATGCCCAGGTAGCGCAACCTGGCCCACAGAAGCTTGGCCTGAAGTTCCACGCTGCTCAGCCGCAGTGCGTAGACCAGGGACCATTCGGCCAGGGCCAGCATCAGTATAGTGAACGGTACTGTTCCGGCGACAGGGCGGTGTTTCCAGGAATACAGCGCCAGCCCTACGGAGAGCACCGTTACGGTGAGCAGATAAAATATGTAGGGCGTATACTGCCAATGCATATACCCACCCTCCTGTTATTGGAAGCAACGCCCTGGAGGATTGGTGCCTGTCCGGAAAATTGTGAGGCGGGCTTTCCAGCCCGCCAGGATAGCCTGAAAGGCTGTCTGCACCTTTTACCGGCTTAACAGGCAAGCATTACCGGCTTAACAGGCAAGCAGCCATTATGCTGACAAGGCGAGGCTTCGCTATGATGTTAATGCCAGGACGGACTGTCGCGCTTCCTCCAGTGCCTGTGCTTCCTCTTCTGTCAGCACCTTGGTTGAGAGCCACTTCTGCACTGGCTTGGCGTAGATACGCGTGGCCTCGCGTCCGTACAGTGCAGAGATGATGACCCCATTGCCCTCGCCGTCGGCCAACGCCAGCGAGAAGCTCTGGTCTCCACCTGTGTCCTCAAAAGCGCGAAAGCGAACCAGGCCGATGCCTTGCAGTGAACGCGTCAGTGCTGCATCAACCTGCGTGGCATGTGCCACCAACCGCTCAGTACGCGCGTTGGTTTCCTCGAGGCGAGCGGCAAGGCTGGCCAGCATGGCGGCCGTGGGGGTACCTTCACCGCTCTCAACTGCTCCACTGAACAGCTTTTCGTATTTGCTGGAAATTTTGAGAATGCGTGCCTGCAAGTCCAGCACCCA
>DAOTYA010000061.1:0-29691 GCA_034435075.1 Anaerolineae bacterium | reverse complement strand
TCAGTTGTAGGGCAACTGCGAGCAGTTGCCCTACATTGTGGCCGGTCGTGCGGCGTCGGGCGTGGTCTGAAGACCGGCCCGAGCCAGCGGATGCAAAAATATGACGGGCACCCTTCAGGGCCTGTAGGACAAACTGCTCGCGGTTTTCCTACGCTGTGGCCGGTCGTGACAATGTCGGATGCGGTCTGGAACCGGCCCGAGCCGGTGGACGCTCAGTGACCGGTGGAGCAATTGGCGCACCGGGTCTCAGGAGTGGTTAGGGAGACCGCAATAAGAGTTGTCCTGCACGTTTTTCTGAGAGGCGCCTGGCGGAATCCCCAGATGCGCTATGTGCTCAGCCACGACATCCGGTCGGAAGCAGTAGAGCATGGCCGGGCGGCCTTTGCCGGTACGGTATTCACCGATGGCCTCAATCACCAGACTGGATTGTGCTTATCCAGCTTCTCACCAGGGATCGCTTCGCAGGCTGCCCGGAGTTCGCCTGGTGTAAATGTCTCCAGCAGCGGTTCAAAGTCTGCGGCGTGTTCCAGCTTATAACGTAACCTTTGAAGGGCGTAATCCAGTATCTTCGCATGGTCGAAGGCCAGGGGAGGCAGGCTGTGGACAGACCACCAGCGCACTTCAGAAGCATCGGACCCGGCACGTGGAGCGGTGGCTGTGGCCGGCAGCAGGGCCAGGTATGCCACTGTGATCACACGTCCCCTGGGATCGCGGTCCACTTCACCAAAGGTATGGAGCTGTTCCAGATACACGTCGCGCAGGCCGGTCTCTTCCTCCAGCTCGCGCAGAGCTGCTGCTTCCAATGATTCGTCTATGTTTACGAACCCTCCCGGGATGGCCCACATGCCCTCGAAGGGCGGGTTTTTGCGCCTGACCAGGAGTACCTGTAGATCGTTGTGACACAAGGTAAACATAACTACATCTACGGTTACGGAGGGGTGTGGATATTCTTCCCGTGACATTTCTTTTGCTCCTTAAATAGTGCACTTGCAGTCAGCGGCCTGCAACGCTGGCTGGAGCGGCCAATAGTCAGCCTGTGCCGACGTGCCAGTCGGCGCAGGCTGACGCCCGGCGCACAGCGCCCAAACAGGCCGATTCCAATCGGGCGGCATCCGGCGCATAACTCAGAGTGTCAACCAATTATGAACATCCCGGATTCAATCCCAGGTAAATAAGGGCGATTACACCCAAACCAATTCGCGTATGTCACAACCGGCTCCGGCAGGTTTACCACCGTCGCCGTCATCGCAGGATATCCAGAGGTGAGCCTCTTCTCCCCCTTCAGACCTGGAGGCGTGCTCTTCAACACAGTGGGAACCTCCTCCAGATGCCTGGTGTAAGGTTTTTCAAAGTTCACCGGGTCCAGCGCCACAATCAAGCGTGCAGGCGCGTAGTGCGCCACCACCTCCTGGGCGATCCCATACACCCCCTTCAGCAATTCACGATGGCTGAACCGGTCATTCCAGATGAAACGATACATCCGCCTGGCCATCACTGGCCAGATGGTCTCGTCCTCTCGTCCGTCACCCCACGTACAATCCAGGTCACCAGAGGCGACTGGCCGCCAATTATCCCTTGCACAGCCGGTTTTCCAACTTCCCGCAACCTTTTCTCCGGCAACTGCATTAAGACTGGCTTCAGAAACTACTCCAACTCATCGTTAATTTCTGCCACCGGCAAGTTGTCAATTCCACAGCTTTGCTTCACCATACCTCTACCTCTCCTGACTGCCTGGTGCTTACGCTCGTAAGCATACCACATCGGACATCAATTTTCAACTCTAAACCCAATTTTGTAGGACAACTGCTCGCAGTTGTCCTACATGCCGACGCAGGGCGCAGCCTGGAGACCAGCCCGAGTCGGGTATGACGGATACCCTCCGCTACCGCGCGGCTGATCGCCGTTTACGAAGAAACCGTAGCGACCGCGTGAGGTCCGGCTGACCGTTTCAGCGCCTGTTCCACATCCCAGATGATGTCTTCCACATCTTCAATCCCCACCGACATACGCACCAGACCGTCGCCGATGCCGATCCGCGCCCGCTCCTCCGCGCTCAGCGCGCGATGGGAGGAGTGGGCCGGGTAGAGGACCAGTGTGCATACATCTCCCAACGTGGTGGCCGGCAGACAAAGTCGCAACGACTCGAAGAAACGAAAAACTTCGCGCCGGCCCGCTCCGTCCAGCTCAAACGAAAGCACACCCCCGTAGCCCCGTCCCTGGAATAGCTTTCCTGCAAGCTCATGCTGCCGGTGAGAGGGGAGGCCCGGATAATACACGCGGCCAATACGAGGGTGTCCCTCCAGACGGCGAGCCAGGGTTAGAGCATTCTCGCAATGCTGCCGCATGCGCAACGGCAAAGTCTTCAGGCCACGCAGGATGACCCAGGCCTCCTGAGGCCCCAGGTTGCCCCCTGTTACCTGGAGCACCTCAAGCAGCCCGGTCCAGCGCGCGCGCGAGGTGATGACAATTCCGCCGAGCGCGTCGCCATGGCCGCTCAGATACTTGGTGGCGCTGTGTATCACCAGGTCCGCTCCCAGTTTCAGAGGCTGTACCAGGACAGGGGTGGCAAAGGTGTTGTCCACGATGAGAGCTGCCTCATGCTCGTGGGCGATCTCTGCCAGGGCGGGCAGGTCCGCCACCTTGAGCAGTGGATTGGAGATGGTTTCGACCAGCACAACCGCCGGCCTGAGAGAAGTGCAGGCAGCAGCCACTTCAGACAGGTCCGTCACGTCTACAAAGCTCACCGTGACCCCTTGAGTGCGAAGCAACCTGTCCAGCAAGGCATAAGTTGCTCCGTAAATATCCCGCGCAGCGACGACTGCCGACCCTGCCCGTACACCGGACGCCAGTAAAGCTGCATGGATTGCTGCCATACCTGAGGCGAATGCCACTGCCGCCTCCCCCTCCTCAAGTGCAGCTACGCTTTCCTCCAATGCAGCTACCGTTGGATTGCCATAGCGGGTGTAGACATAGCCGGGACGTGTTCCGGCAAAAACCTCGTCCAGCTCCTCCATTCGCCCGTAGATGTAGGTGACCGACGGGTGGATCGGGGTCACAGTGGAGAGGAAATCGCCGGCGGCAAACGGAGTGCCGGCATGCACTGCGCGTGTAGCCAGATGAAAAGCTTTGGTATTCATGAAAATGCCTCCTCTGAACTCGGGTGAATTGCGTTTTATGCTATGCCATCAGCACAGCCTGCAATTTTGCCACAGGATCGGCCAATTGTTAAGCGCCAGACAGGGCACAGCAGCGCAGCACGTATTGACCAGGCACAAAGTGTGGACCGTGCTGACCATCAACAGTGTACAGACAGGACCCATCTGGCGGCAACCTTGCTATGGTGCCTGTATCAGGTTATAATGTGCTGGCGATCATTGCTGCCGAGACTTTGGGGACCTTATTTTGGGATGTCCGGCGCGCCTTTGGCTGCATCGTCCCGCGAACACCGGATGAAGCACGGCGTCTTCAGCATCCGCAGCCTGAGCAGGTCACAAACATTCTTCACCCGAACCGCATATGGAGACAAAGAAAACACAACCATTATTGAGAACCCTTGTTGCCATTGGACTGGTGATCTTTTTGCTGCTTCTCCCCTTCCATCTGGTGATCAAGCGACTGACTCCCGGCCCGGCAGGTACGTACTGGAAAGAGGCTCTGCTGGGCTTCCTGGTGTTGCTGTGGGCTGTCTGTTGTCTGCGCGAAAGACGGCTGCTGCTGACCGATACCTCCCTTGATCACGCTGTGCTGGCCTGCCTGGGCCTGCTTCTTCTGCGCTTTGTCCTCGACCGCTCAGGGTGGGTAGGCGCGTGGGGCCTGTATGTTTCGGCCATGTACCTGCCGCTGTTCTGGTTGGTGCCGACGGCTTTGCAGCATCGGCCAGGATGGGTTACAGCGCTCATCACCCTGCTGGTTGGCGTCGGCAGCATCGCGGCGCTGGGCGGACTGATCGAGTTCGCCTTCGACATCGCCCTGTGGCCCTCGGACGAGTTGCTGCAGCGGCAGGGGTTTGCCGATATGTACATCTACGGAACGCACATCCGGCGCGTCTACTTCACATTCGACTCCCCGACGACGCTCGCCAACACGCTGGCGCTCCTGTTGCCTTTGGCCATCGCACTGATGGCGCGGGCACGCCGCGTCGGGACGCGCCTGGCGGCCGGACTGGCCGCCGCGCTGATGGCGGCCTGCATCGTCGTCACGTTCAGCCGGGGCATCTGGGTGGCGACTGCGCTCTCCCTGCTGGTGATGGGCCTGGTGAGCGGTTTTATACAGCGCAACCGGCGTTTCTTCGTTGCGGCTTTGGGGGCACTGGCTCTGCTCGCCCTGGCTTGGGGTCTGGTCGCCTTCGCGCGCTCCCAGGAAGGTGCCTCTGGATACACGGGTGTGGTCGAATTGTCGCCGGCAGCCTATGAGGCGGCGCCGGTGACCCCCGCGGATAGTCTGTTACAGGACATGCCCGCCGTGGGGGAACTCGTCACCCAAACATGGACGCTGCATGACCCCATCACCGGCCGCGATGATACGCGCACGGTACTGTACGAACATCCCCCCGAGAGCGGCAAGTCCGAGATCATCTATACCGTGAAGGTCCCTGAGGCCGGAGCGCTCCGCTTTGCCATCGCCATGTCCCCTGAAATCTGGTCGCCGGAGAAAGGAGATGGCGCCAGTTTCCAGGTCTACGTCAGGGAGCCTGGGGCGCAGGATAGCCAATTCGTCTTTGTGCGCTATATAAACCCCAAACACAATCCCAGTGACCGCCGCTGGCGCAACTTCTTGGTTGATCTTTCGCCCTGGGCCGGGCGTATGGTCAACCTGAGCCTCATCACCGAACCTGGACCGGCCGGCGACTGGGCATTCGACTGGGCCGGATGGGCCGAACTGGAACTCGTCAGCGTCGCACCGGGGTACTTTGCTTCAGTTGAAACGGAGAACGGCGTTCTCCGTCACACTGGTTCGGTCCTGGATTGGGCGCGGGATGAGACCAACCGCGATCGGCTGGCGGCCTGGGGCCTGGCGCTGAGCGCCTGGCGCGCATCGCCGTTGTGGGGGACCGGCCTCGGCTCGACCGGCGTGGCCGCGCTGCGCACCCGACCGGAACGCGCGTTCGTGACCGAAAGCCAGATCCTCAAGGCGCTGGTCGAACTCGGCCTGCCGGGGCTTCTGGTGTGGGCCTACCTGTGGTTCCAAATCGCGCGTGTCGGCTTCCGCGCCTACCGTGCGACGGAGGAGCCAACCCGACGGGCGCTCCTGTTGGGTATCCTGACCGGCCTGCTGGTTGTCTTTATCGAAAGTTGGGTCTACCAGAACCTGGAGGTTAAACAGGTCAACGCCTGCTTCTGGACCCTGGTCGGCTGTATGGGGCTCCTGGCCGGACGGCGAGATGAGTGATCCGGTAGCGGTCATCATTGTAAATTGGAATCACGGTCGCTTCCTCAAAGAGTGTCTGGACGCGCTGCTGGCTGAACAACCGCTCGATGTGATCGTTGTGGACAATGGCTCTACGGATGGATCGCCTGCATGGATCGCCGATCATTATCCTGCCGTTCGCCTGCTGGCGTTTCCGGATAACCGGGGATTTTCACGGGCGTTCAACTCTGCTGCTCACGCCACCACGGCCCCATTTGTGCTCTCGCTGAACCCGGACGTCGTCGTCAGGCCTGGCTTTGTCGCGGCGTCAGTACGCGCTGCAGAGCAGGACGGCCGTATCGGCATGGTCGCGCCCAAGTTGCTGCGGGCCGACGACCCGACGATTCTGGACTCGACCGGTCTGTTCATTGATCGCCGCCGTCGGCCCTATGACCGGGGGCAGGGCGAGGCCGATAGGGGACAGTACGATACCCAGACCGAGATATTCGGCGCCAGCGGCGCTGCTGCGCTCTATCGCCGCGCGATGTTGGAAGACCTGGCCGTGGACGGCGAGTACCTGGACGAGGACTTTTTCGCTTACTACGAGGACGCCGATCTGTCCTGGCGTGCCAGGTTGCGCGGCTGGCGTTGCGTCTATGCGCCGGAGGCGGTTGCCACGCACGTCCGGGGCTGGGGCGATACTTTGCGCAAGCAGGGCCACGCGGCCAAAGATAGCCGCGGACCCCGGCTGGCGCTGCGCAATCGTTATCTTATGACGCTCAAGAACGATGCCTGGGAACACTTTGTCGCCGACCTGCCCTGGATCCTGGCTGCCGAACTTCCGCGTCTGTTCTACGCTGCTCTGACCAGGCCGGGAGTGCTGCCTGGCCTGCTCGACCTGGCGAGGGCGTGGCCCGCGATACGCCGCAAGCGCCGCCAGATACGCAGTCGGCGCACGGTGAATGATGCGCTCATCCGCTGCTGGTTCACGGCGCCGGCGTGTGGGCGATAACATCAGGTTTGCACGCGAGTGTGAGGTACGCATAACTGGATTCCGCGCGTCGTTCCTGCCTGACGCGCCCGCCGGAAGTGCCCGTCGGATCGCAATCCGACGGCAGCGTTCAGCACCCGGCCCGCGTGGATTGGTGCCCGCCGGATCACAATCCGGCGGCGGTCGGCGTTCAGCACCCGGCCTGCGTGGATTATGATCCACGTGGCGCATAGTCAAGAGATTGGCCTGAGCCTTGCGCCTCAGAATCAGTTATGCGAATAAAAAGCCTGTAGAAAGATGTTTATGCTGCGGGCCCTTTTGGTCTATTACGAACCTTTACCGGCCGGCCAGACAACACACGTATTGGCGCTTGCCGGCGGGTTGGACCGTACAAGATTTTGCCCGACCGTCGTGCTGCCCGCGCACCTCCGGGCCAGCGTCGCGGCCTTCCAGGATGCGGGCGTCAGGGTCTTGCCGCTCCCGCTGGGCAAGATACTGTGGCCCCTGCAGGCGGTTGTGGCGCTCTTCCGACTGATCCGTAAGGAATGCTTTGACGTTGTACACATTCACAGCCAGGAGGCCGGGCTGCCTGCACGTATGATAGCCCGGCTGGCAGGAGCGCGACGTATCATCTACACGCCACAGACCATAGACATCCGGCGGGCAAGGTGGCACTGGCTGTACATCCTGATTGAGCGGGCACTGGCACATCTGACCGACACCGTCATCTCGGTCAACGAGTTTGATCGAAGGCGGTTGCTCCGCTGGGGCCTTGCGCCGCACAAGGTCGTGACCATCCCCAACGGGATTGATCCCGATGCATTTACCAGGCCACCCGATATCGAGGGCCTGCGCCGGGAACTGGGAGTGCAAAAGGACCAACAGTTGGTGATGCAGGTAGGTGGCCTGAGAGCGCAGAAGGCCCCTCTCGTCTTTGTGGAGGGCGCACGACACGTGGTGCGTGAGCGTCCGAACGTCCGGTTTGTGCTGATCGGCGATGGGCCGTTGAGGGAAGCGGTAAGAGCGCGTGTCCTGGAATGTGGATTGGAGCAGTATGTGCAACTGCCCGGCTGGTGTCAGGATGCTCGCGCATTGATGTGGGCCGCGGATGTTGTAACGCTGACCTCGCTGTGGGAAGGTTCCCCTCATACCCTGCTGGAGGCGATGGCCTGTTCACGGCCGGTCGTGGCGACCTCCGTCAACGGATGCCCGGAGATCGTGTTGGATGGGGTAACCGGCTTCCTGGTGCCCCCGGGCGACCCGCTGGCCTGGGCTGAGCGCGTGATCGCTCTGCTGGACGACCCTGCAAAGGCCGGTGCGATGGGAGAACAGGGAAGGAAGCGAGTGGAGGAACAGTTCTCACTCCGGCGCATGATCGCTCAGATCGAAGGCCTGTATGCACAGGTGGGGAAGGGTAACGGCTTATGAACGTGCTTATGCTGAACCCCCCTTTTCATCCTCGTTATTCACGCTCCCAACGCAGCCCTGCGGTGATCAAGAGCGGAGTCGTTTACTATCCTATCTGGCTGGCCTATGCTACCGGCGTTCTGGAGCAGGATGGTTTCAACGTCAGGCTGGTTGATGCGCCGGCGGCTGGCTATGATACCGCTTCGGTGCTCTCCCTCGCTGAGGAGTTCAGGCCACGCCTGGTGGTGGTGGATACCAGCACGCCCAGCATCCACAACGATGTCGCCGTTGCAGAAGCGATCAAAACCCGGGTACCCGACGCGTTTGTTCTCCTGGTTGGTCCGCACGTCTCGGCGTTGCCGGAGGCCAGCCTGCAACTCAGTCCGGCCGTGGACGCCGTGGCTCGACGGGAATACGATTACACCGTGCGGGATGTAGCCCGCCTGTTGGACGGCGGTGGCGATCTGGCTGACATCTCCGGTATCAGTTACCAGGGCGAGGGTGGGATGGTCATACACAATGCAGACCGCCCTCCAATCGAAGAGCTTGACGCGTTGCCCTTTGTCAGTCGGGTTTACAGACGGCACTTACAGGCCGAAAACTATTTCTACTCCATCACCCGCTACCCGGTGGTGACCATTCTCGCCGGCAGGGGCTGTCCTTATCGGTGCGTCTACTGTCTCTGGCCGCAAACACTGACCGGCCACAGGTATCGCAGACGCAGTGTCGCCAATGTGGCTGAAGAGTTCGAGTTTGTCGCCCGCGAGTTTCCGCAGATCAGGGAAGTCTTCATCGAGGACGACACACTCACAGCAGACCAGGAATATGCCCTGGCATTGGCGCAGGAACTGGCGCGGCGGGGGAATCGTCTCCCCTTCTCCGCCAACTCGAGAGCCGACGTAAGCTACGAGACCCTGCTTGCGCTGAAGCGGGCCGGACTGCGTCTGCTGTGCGTGGGCTTTGAAAGCGGTGACCAGAATGTCCTGCGGGCGATGCGCAAAGGCATCACTGTGGAGCAGTTCTACGAGTTTCGGGATGCTGCGCGGCGGGCCGGTGTGCTGATCCACGGCTGCTTTATGGCAGGCAACCCAGGCGAGACCCGCAGCTCACTGGACAAAACGCTCGAGTTAGCAAAGAAATTAAGGCCGGATACGGCCCAATTCTTCCCTCTGATGGTCTATCCCGGCACCGAAGCATACGAATGGGCCAGACGCAATGGGTATCTCACGACTGAGGACTTTCGCGAGTGGTTGACCCCTGATGGCCTGCACCGCACCGTCATCAGCCAATCAGACCTCTCCGCCGAGGAGATCGTTGCCTGGTGCGACCGCGCGCGTCGCTCCTTCTACCTGCGTCCACACTACATCATCGCCAAGGTTTGGGAAGTGATCACCCATCCTGCTGAGGCACGCCGGATTTTCAAGGCGGCCAGCGTTTTCGCCAGATACCTGTTTCACCCTTCACTGCCGCCGCGAACCGTGGGCGGGCAGGCTGCTCCCATTTTCAGATGAATGGCACGGTAATCCATGAACATTCAGCTCAGTTTTGATGGCTTTGTTCCGGTCTCCTCGCGTGTGGAAGGCATCGAGGTATACGCTCCTGCCCCAGCGAAGCCTTATGATGAGGAGACGCGCACTTTCAAATGCCGCCATTGTGGGGGGCCTGTCGCCTACAGTCCATCCCAACACCAGCTCACCTGCCCCTACTGTGGGGGGTCCCAGGAGCTGACCGCAGAAGAGGTCGGGCAGGCCGCCGAAGAGTTCGAATTCACATTAGAAGCGCTGGAGCAGGCCCAATACGGGTGGGGCGTGGAACGCCGGGAACTGGTCTGCGCTTCCTGTGGCGCAGCCGTCGCCGTCCGGCCTGATATCTTGACGAGCACCTGCGCTTTCTGCGGCTCTAACCGCGTCCACGCACGGGACATCACGGGCAGCATGCTGCGGCCCACGGCTCTCGTGGCCTTCGCCATCGCTCCCGAAGATTTGCCCAGGCTCATCTCTGACTGGCTGGGCCGGGGATGGATGCATCCACCAGAGTTACGCAACGTGTTCGCGCTTCGGAAACTGACCGGCGTCTATCTTCCTTTCTGGACTTTCGATGCCGACATCACTGCCGACTGGAAGGCAGAGGTGGGCACAGCACGGACGAGCCGGTACTACGATGGCAGGGAATGGAGAACGCGCACCGTGATTGACTGGCGTTGGCGCTCCGGGCGGGTGCACCTCTCTGTCAATGACCATCTTGTGGCCGGCACCTCGCGCATCAGCCGACACATCCTGAACAAAGTCCTCCCATTCGACCTGAGCAAGTTAGTGCAGTATGAGCCAGGATACCTTGCCGGCTGGCAGGCCAAGGGCTACGACATCTCACTGCAAGAGAGCTGGGAAATCGGCCGGGAAGAGATGAGGGAACGGGCAAAGCGCGCCTGCTATGCTGATACCGGTTCCCCCTGCGTACGCAACTTCCGCATGACGGCGGACTTCGCCGATGAGCGCTGGCGCTACATACTGCTGCCGGTTTACCTGGCCTCCTATCCTTTTAGCGGGCGGACATTCCAGGTGATGGTAAATGGCCAGACGGGCAGGGTTGCGGGTCAGAAGCCCGTTGCCTGGTTGCGGGTGTGGCTGGTGATCGCAGCACTCCTGACCCCAGGTGCATGCATGGGGATGCTGGGTCTGCTGACACTGCTCGCGGGAGGGGCCGGAGCCATCTTTCTGCTGGGAGGGCTGATACTGCTTTTTGCTGCATTTCTGGGAGCGTTATATATCCTGGCTCTGGCCAGGGATGCGGAAAGGACGTGACCGGGGTCGAGGTTTAACCATCAGTGTTGTGTTTAACCGCTCATGCCGATTGAGATCGCCCTCCCCGGGCATTTCATACCGGTTGTCGGCCTCCGCCGGGGGATGTTGGTTGACACTCTAATTTATGCGCCGTATGCCGCCCGATTGAAATCGGCCTGTTTGGGCGCTTTGCGCCAGGCGTCAGCACAGGCTTACGCCCCGGTCGGCGCAGGACGACTATTGGCCACAGCAGGGGCACAGCGGTAGAGGCGCAGCGGTAAGGGCGCAGCGCGCTGCGCCCCTACAGCCGGCAGGCAGCCGATTTTTCGAGACAGCCCAAAGTGTAAACCGATTCGAGGAGAAAATGAGCCATCCCTCCGCAGCGACCCCGGTCAAGTATGAAAGTTGCCATCATTGTGCTAACGGGTGTCCGTCACTTTTTGCGCGAGAAGGGAGCGAGAGCAGGCTATGGCTGGCCGTGGCGACGTCGGTTGTAGGGCAACTGCGAGCAGTTGCCCTACACTGTGGCCGGTCGTGCGGCGTCGGGCGTGGTCTGAAGAACGGCCCGAGCTGGGTGGACGCAAAAATATGACGGACACCCTTGTCCTACTACGAGCTTGACAAAAATGCCAGGCTGTAGTAAACTTTAGGCCAGTCAAGGGAGAGGGATGAACAACTCAATTATCTGTCCTTATGTCAATAAGAGCAAGCGATGCCCCAGCAGAGAGCCAGACACTCTGTCTGGATAGGCTCGCGTCGGGATCTTTCGGTTGCTCAGAAGCCAGCCTCCAGACGGAGGCTGGCTTTTTATTTATATCTTTCTTTTTGAGGAGGTGAACTATGTCTTATCCGGAATGTCCAGAGTGTGGTGCGGAGCTTGAGGTGGGGCCCGACGTGGAAGAAGGCGAGATCATCGTCTGCCCTGACTGCGGGGTCGAGCTGGAAGTGACCGGCGTATCTCCCGTCACCGTAGAGCTGGCTCCCGAGGTCGAAGAAGATTGGGGGGAGTGAGCCAATGAAGGTCGGCATCCTGTGTTCCCGGGTGCGGGTCGAGGAGAAGTTGCTCTTCGAGGCGATGGAAAAACGGGGGGTGGAGTACGAGCGTGTGGACACCAGGGACGTGGCACTGGACCTGGGCAATCATGCTCTGACCGGGTACGATGTGGTGCTCGTCCGTTGCGTGAGCCACTCGCAGGCCTACTACCTTACTCGCTGGTTGGAGCATATCGGGGTGCCGACAGTCAGTTCCCACAGCGCCGTTGCCATCTGCGGCGATAAACTGCTCACCAGCGCCTCCCTGCAGGAAGCGGGCGTGCCCATACCACGCACCGTCGTCGCCTTCACGCCTGAGGCGGCGCTGGAGGCCATCGAAACGTTGGGTTACCCGGTGGTGCTCAAGCCGGTGTGCGGCTCGTGGGGACGGCTGTTGGCCAGAGTGAATGACCGGTATGCCGCCGAGGCGCTGCTGGAACATAAGACGACATTAGGTGGCTATCAGCATTCCATATTCTACATTCAGGAGTACGTGGACAAGCCCGGACGTGATATCCGTAGCTTTGTCATTGGTGATGAGACCGTGGCTGCCATCTACCGGAACTCGTCCCATTGGATCACTAACACCGCCCGCGGCGGTGAGGCTACCAACTGCCCGGTCACCCCGGAGATAGACTGGCTCTCTCGGGCCGCAGCCAGGGCAGTGGGAGGAGGAGTACTGGCCATAGATATACTGGAAGCCCCGGATGGGCGCCTGTTGGTGAGTGAGGTCAACCATACGCCAGAGTTCCGCAACAGCATCGCTCCTACCGGAGTGGATATACCAGGCAAAATCGTAGATTACATCGTGGAGGTAGCAAATATGTCGAAGTCGGGGCGATAAAGGTGGCCGTCCTTTGTTCCCGCGTCCGCCTGGAAGAAAAGCTGATCTTGCAGGCACTGCGGAAGCGAGGTGTCACCTGCGATAAAATAGACGTCCGGGAGGTGATCTTTGAGCTGACCCCGAGCCCACTTTGGGACTACGATGTAGTTTTGGTGCGCTGTCTGAGCCATTCCCAGGCCGTGTACGCCACGCGCCTGCTGGCAATGCAAGGCATGCGGACGGTTAACACACACCGGGTGATCACCACCTGCGGGGACAAGATTCTGACAACGCTTGCGCTGCAGGAGCATGGGGTGCCCACCCCGCGCACCTACACCGCCCTCTCAGAGGAGGCTGCGCTGGAGGCCGTAGAAGCACTGGGATACCCGGCCGTGCTGAAACCACCGGTCGGCTCCTGGGGCAGGCTCATGGCAAAGGTGAACGATCGCCAGGCTGCCGAGGCGGTGGTCGAACATAAAAAGATGCTGGACGGTCCACAGGAGACGCCTTATTACGTCCAGGAGTACATTGATAAACCAGGCCGCGATATCCGCACTATGGTGATAGGTGATGAGGTTGTCTATGCCATCTATCGTAGCTCACCGCACTGGATCACGAACACTGCCCGTGATGGCATAGCTGAGCAGGCATCTTTAACAAGGGACATCGAGTGCCTCTCGCGCGCTGCCGCACGTGCCGTGGGAGGTGAAATCGTCGCTGTTGACCTGCTTGAGAGATCCGACGGCGCCCTGCTGGTCAACGAGGTCAACCACACCCCAGAATTCCACGGCGCAATGGAGGTGGTTGAGGTGGACATTGCCGGCAGGATAGCCGATTATGTCGTCCATATTTCGGGCACAAGGGAGGAGGTATGATCAAGGCTGCTATTGTTGGGGCCTCGGGCTACGCCGGGGGAGAAGTGCTGCGTTTGCTGCTCGGTCACCCCGGGGTAGAAGTGACGCAGATTACATCCGAAACATACGCCGGGCAGTATGCCTACTTTGTACATCCTAACCTGCGCGGCCGTACGGAGCTACGCTTTGTGCGCCCATCGGAACTGAAACCATGCGATGTACTGTTCCTGGCAATGCCGCACGGCGCGGCGATGAAACGCATTGGAGAGTTCGCAGGCATGGCCGGACGTATCATTGACCTGTCGGCAGATTTCAGGCTGCGCAATCCGGCAGACTATGTGAAGTGGTATGAGCATCCCCATCCCGCTCCTGAGTGGCTGGAAAAGTTCGTCTACGGGCTACCGGAACTGCACCGCGAGGAGTTGAAGGGCGCACATTATGCCAGCGGCGTGGGCTGCAACGCCAGCGTGACCATCCTGGCGCTATGGCCGCTCTACAGGCGTGGCCTGGTGCGCGAGGCGGTGGTGGAAGTCAAGGTTGGCTCCTCGGAAGGGGGCAACAAGGAAAGCCCGGCTTCTCATCACCCGGAGCGGGCAGGTGTCGTGCGCACGTATATGCCGGCGGGCCACCGCCATATCGCCGAGATCATTCAGGAATTGTGCCTGGATCCGGAGCAGCCATGCCTGCATTTCTCGATCACTTCAGTCGGCACCGTGCGCGGGGCCACGGCAACCTGTCACTGCCTGCTGAAAGAGGACCTGGACGAAAAGACCGCCTGGCAGTTTTACCGCCAGGATTACGGCGACGAACCATTCATCCGCCTGGTACGCGCCAAACGCGGCATCTACCGCTACCCGGAGGCCAAGATTCTGAGCGGCTCGAATTATTGCGACATCGGCTTCGAGGCTGATCCATACGCCCGGCGGCTGATCGTCATCGCGGCGATAGACAATCTGATGAAAGGCGCTGCCGGCAGTGCAGTGCAGTGCATGAATCTGATGTGCGGATTCCCGGAGCAGACGGGGTTGGAGTTTACAGGACTGCATCCGATTTGACCGTATTTACGTATTCCGTATTCCGTATTGCGTATTCCGTATTCCTTCAGTACGCAGTACGCAATACGCAACAAACAATACGCAACACGCAATACGCAACACGCAACACACAACTTCATAAGGAGGCGGCATGATTGTGGTTAAGGCCGGTGGCGGCAAAGGGCTGGATATGAGTGCGGTGTGCGGCGACGTGGCCGACCTGGTAAAGCAGGGCGAGCGGGTCGTGCTGGTGCATGGCGGTTCGCACGAAACCAACGTCATTTCAGAACAACTCGGCCATCCGCCGCGCTTCGTCACGTCAGTTTCCGGCCATTCCAGCCGCTACACCGACCGCGAGACGCTGGAAATCTTTGCGATGGTCGTCGCCGGCAAGATTAACAAGACGCTGGTCGAGCAACTGCAAAAATTGGGCGTCAACGCGGTGGGGTTGTGCGGCGTGGACGGGCGGTTGCTGGAGGGCCAGCGTAAAGACACGCTGCGCATCGTCGAGAACGGCAAGACCAAAATCCTGCGCGGCGATTACAGTGGCGTGATCGAAAAAGTCAACGTGAACCTTCTCAAGATGCTGCTCGACGCGGGTTACACACCGGTCGTCGCGCCGCTCGCCATCAGTTACGAGGGCGACGCAGTGAATGTGGATGGCGACCGGGCAGCAGCAGCCATCGGTGCAGCACTGAAGGCAGAAAAGCTAATTATCCTGACTAACGTCCCCGGCCTGCTGCGCGATGTAGCCGATGAAAGTTCACTCATCGCACACATTCCTCTGGCGCAGGCAGAAAACTACCTCGACCGCTATGCTCAGGGGCGGATGAAGAAGAAAATCCTGGGCGCGGTCGAGGCGATGCGCGAGGGCGTCAGGATAGTTGTCATCGCTGATGGACGCGCCGGACGTCCCATCGTGCGGGCACTGACCGGCCAGGGCACGGTGATCGAGTAGAGCTGCAGCATATGTAAAGTGAGTGAGCAATGACGGTAAAACTATATCACATTGTCCTGCCGGTCCTGTTGCTACTGCTTGTGGGATGTCAGGCGGAGAAACAGGCTGAGGAGATAGCCTGGGTGAACGGTACCCTCGATAAGAGTGCCTCAGGCTCCATGATGCCATTCACCGTCCAGGTGGAACAGGCCGGCGACCCCATCGGGATAGATTTCCGCGGAGCACTGGTAAGCGGGACGCTGCGCGTGCAATTGGTAGATGCTGACGGTGAGAGTGTGTGGCAGGAGGAGGTTTCCTCTGCGGGCGCATTTGTGGTGAACACAGTCGTCAACGCTCCTGAGGCCGGCAAATACCAGTTGGGGTTGGTATGGGATGGGCCGGTGCAGGCGCAGTATTCGTTACAATACAAACCCGGGAAGATCGAGCCTCCTGCGATCTCGCCGCTGGCATTACTGGGTGGGCTGGGGATGATCGCGGTGGCTGCCGGGTACATAATCTACGTGATAGTGCGCCGGCTGAGCGGAGGCTACCTGGCACTGGGCGCACTGGCATGGGTCGTCGCCGTGGCGCTGAAGTTTGCCTGGGCCATCCCCATCAATACACTGGTCTACAACGCGCTGTACAATGCACTGCCGAAGGCGCTCGCCGGGCCGGTCTTTTATGTATACGTGGGCTCGCTCACCGGTGTGTTCGAGGTCGCGCTGGTCTGGCTGGTGCTGCGCTATACACGCCTTGGGAAAGCTGATTGGAGGCGCGTACTGGCCTTCGGCATCGGCTTCGGCGCGGTGGAAGCACTGCTGCTGGGGCTTTCCTCGCTGGGCAATGTGGTGGCTGCGATGCTGATGCCCAATGTTTTCCCTCCGGCAGCACTGGAGCAAATCGCCCAGGCGAATAACATACTCTATGGCCTGGCCCCCATCCTGGAACGTTTCTTCACTGTGCTGGTCCACATCCTGTCCAACGTGCTTATTTTCTACGCCGTTGCCCGCAGACAGCCGCGCTGGTTCTGGCTCGCCTTTGTCTACAAGACAGTGATTGACTCCGTGGCCGCTTACGCTCAGGTGACAGGCCTGACGTTGGGGAAGATATGGGTGATCGAGGCTATTGTGGCCGTATGGGGAGTGATCGGCTGGCTGGGCACGCGTCTGATAGCACGGAGTTATTCAGAAGTTGCGGGAGGTCACCTTGCAGGCACTGAAAGCTGATGAGATAATCGCGCTCGAAGATCACTACGACTGCGGCGTCTATCCGATGCAGCCTGTCGCCCTGGTGCGCGGGCAGGGGGCGCGCGTGTGGGACGCCGATGGCCGCGAGTACATTGACTGTATGGCCGGGCACGGCGTCGCCAACGTCGGCCACGCCAACCCGGCGGTGAACCGCGCCATCACGGAGCAGATCGCGCGGCTGATCACCTGCCACGGTGCGGTCTACAATGACCAGCGCGCCCTGTTGCTACAGAAACTCGTCTCCATTGCCCCGCCCGGATTTGAGCGGGCTTTTTTGTGCAACTCTGGAGCTGAGGCGGTAGAAGCCGCCTTCAAGTTCGCCCGGCTGGTCACGGGGCGCAAAAAGATCGTCGCCGCGATGCGCGGGTTTCACGGGCGCACCTTTGGCGCGCTCTCGGCGACCTGGCGTAAAGAGTACCGTGAGCCGTTCGAGCCGCTCGTGCCCGGGTTCGAGTTCGTCCCCTACAACAAATTGGACCGCATGCAAGAAGCCGTCACCGAAGAAACCGCCGCCGTCATCCTGGAGGTTGTGCAGGGGGAAGGCGGGGTCTACCCCGGCGACCCGGAGTATCTGCGCGGTGTGCAGGCGATATGCCAGGAGAAAGGCGCGCTCTTCATCGTGGACGAAATCCAGACCGGCTTTGGGCGCACGGGCAAGACGTTTGCCTGCGAGCACTACGACCTGCGCCCCGATCTGATGTGTGTGGCCAAGGGACTCGCCGGGGGACTGCCGATGGGCGCAGTGCTCATCGGTGCGCGGGTGGGCGCACTGCCCAAGCGCGTGCACGGCAACACTTTCGGGGGTAATCCCTTGTGCTGCGCAGCCGCGCTGGCGACCATCGGCTACCTGGAGTCCGAGAACCTGCCCCGGCGCGCAGCGGAACGGGGCGAGCAACTCCTGGCTGGTCTGAGGGCCATTCAATCGCCCCGCATCCGCGAGGTACGCGGGCTGGGGCTGATGGTCGGCGTCGAACTGAAAGAGCAGGCCGGGCCATATCTGGCGGCGCTGGCCGAACGTGGCGTGCTGGCGCTCTCCGCCGGCCCCACAGTGATGCGCTTCCTGCCGCCGCTGGTTATCAGCGCGGAGGAAATAGAGACAGTGGTGGAAAAGACGGCGGAAGTGCTGGAATAAAACGTATTGCGTGTTGCGTATTGCGTAGTGCGTGTTGCGTATTGCGTAGTGCGTAACGGAACACGCAACACGCAATACGCAACACGGAACACCCACACCAGGAGCACACTATGGACTGGCAACAATGGTTCGCACGATGGGAAGCGATGCAGAATTGTTATGTGCCCTACCGGCTACACCGCTTCGATTTGATGCTGCGCCTGCCCGATTTGCCCGTTGACAGCAGGCTGAGTATCCTCGATCTCGGATGTGGGCTGGGTTCCGTTGCATTTCATGCCCTGGGTCGCTACCCTCGCGCCCAGGTCGTCGCCGTGGACTGGAACCCGGTGCTTCTCGACATGGGGCGGCGGATGGCGGAGGCGAAGGGAGAGGAGCGCATCCGTTTCATCCAGGCCGACATCCGCAGGCCCGACTGGTGGGCAGCGTATGAGGAGGCATTCGATCTGGTGCTTTCGGCGAACGCGCTGCACTGGCTGAACGCCGACCATCTCGCCGAAACCTACCGGCGCGTCTACCTGGCGCTCAGACCCGGCGGCTGGTTTATGAACTCGGACCACGTCGCCAGCGATTACCCCGAGACGCAGGCGCGCTATCGCCAAATGCTGCAGGCTCAGCAGCGGGCGGCGCTCAGCACGACCAACGCCGACGACTGGGACGGCTTCTGGGAAGCACTGAGCCGCGAGATGGGCCAGAGCGATTTGCTCGCGCAGCACAATCAGGCCGAAATCTGGGAGGGGAGCGAAGACGGCCAGCCGCGCCAGTTTCACCTCGATACACTGCGGGCATGTGGCTTTCAGCAGATCGAGTTCCACTGGCAGGAGATGGGAGAGGCGATCATCGGGGCACGCAAGTGAGCAGGCAGGCTCTCGCCTGCTGAATTTCGTCCCGCAAAAGGAACGGTCGGTGCGCTGTTTAGAGGTGCAGAGCGGGCAACAGCCTGCTCGTCCGCAGGATTGTGATCCTGCGGACACCAATAATGTGTGACAATAGCGCCAGGCGTTCCATTTTCAGCACGAGACTCAATAATAGAGAGGAGCGGTTATGGCACAGTCGTCGCAAACGGCGCTACTCGTCCTCGAAGACGGCACAACGTTATGGGGTAAAAGCGTCGGCGCCCCCGGCGAGACGTTCGGTGAACTGGTTTTCAACACCAGCATGACCGGCTACCAGGAGGTGCTCACCGACCCTTCTTACTGCGGCCAGATTGTGGTGATGACCTATCCCGAAATCGGCATCTATGGGGTCAATTCCGAAGATGTCGAGTCGGCGCGCATCCAGGTCGCCGGCTACGTCGTCCACCGCGCGGTGCGCCAGCCCTTCAACCAGCGAGCAACGCTCTCCTTCCCCGACTACCTGGAACGCGCGGGCATCGTCGCCATCGAGGGGGTGGATACGCGCATGCTGACCCGTCACCTGCGCACGCAGGGCGCGATGCGCGGCGCCATCTCAACCGTTGACCTCGACCCATTCCATCTGATCGAGCGCGTGCGGCAAAGCCCGCAGATGCTGGGACGCAATCTGGCACAAGAGGTCAGCCCATCGCAGGTCGGGGACTGCGGATTGCAAATTGCAAATTGCAAATTTCATGTTGTGATGGTTGATTGCGGGCGCAAGGAAAACATTGTGCGCGACCTGACGCACTACGGCTGCGCCGTCACCGTTGTGCCCTACGATGCGGACATCCAGACGGTGCTCGATCTCCATCCAGATGGCGTCTTTTTCTCCAACGGCCCCGGCGACCCCGACCCGCTGGACGCGACGATCAGACTGGCGCGCAGTGTGCTGGAGCGGCGGATCCCGTTCGCGGGCATCTGTCTGGGACATCAAATCCTGGGGCTGGCGTTGGGCGGACGGACGTACAAAATGCGCTTCGGTCACCGGGGGATCAATCATCCCGTGCGCGATTTTCGCAGCGGGCGCATCCTCATCACCACGCAGAATCACGGTTTCGCGGTTGACCCGACGAGCCTGGGGATTGCGTGGGAGCCACTCGATACCGCCTTCGAGCCGAGCAATCCGCAAGTCTGTAAGTCTGCACGTTCTCAGGTCACGGAACACGCCACACGCAACACGGCCACAATGGCGGAACTCTTACCCCAGGAGCCCCTAATCGGCGAAAGCCCGCTCGGATTCGGCAAGGTCGAGATCACCCACCTCTCGCTCAACGACGGGACGCTGGAGGGGATGCGGCTTCTGGACCTGCCGGCCGTTTCGGTGCAGTACCATCCCGAGGCAGCACCCGGCCCGCACGATGCCAAACTGTTCTTTGCAGAGTTCGTGGAATTGATGGAGAGCAAGTAGGCAAGGATGCAAGAGGCAAGAATTAAGAGGCAAGGATGCAAGAGGCAAGGATGTAAGAGGCAAGGATGCAAGAGGCAAGAATGCAAGGGGGCGAGCGGGCAGGGAAACTGACCTATGAGCAGGCGGGAGTTGATTACGGGAGGATTGACCCGCTGAAGGTGCTGGCGCAGAAGGCAGCGCGTGAGACGGCCGGGAACCTGCTTGCCGCGGGATTTGTAGAGGTCGCGGCCAGCCGGGGCGAGTCGGCTTATGTGATTGACCTGGGCGATTTCTACCTGGCTTCCGTCACCGAATGTCTGGGGACGAAGGCGCTGGTCGCCGAGGAGATGCGCAAGATCACCGGCCAGACGTATTATGACGCCATCGCTCAGGATACCATTGCCATGGCCGTCAACGACGTCATCACCGTCGGCGCCCGGCCGCTGTGCATCCAAGCCTACTGGGCCGTGGGCAGCCCGGACTGGTTCGACGATGAACAGCGCATGCGCGACCTGGTCGAGGGCTGGCAACGCACCTGCAACGCGATCGGCGTAGCCTGGGGCGGCGGCGAGACGCCAAGCCTTGCGGGCGTCGTGGAGGCAGGCGCGGTTGACCTGGCGGCTTCCTGCGTGGGCATCATCCGCCCCAAAGAGCGCCTGACCTTGGGGCGCGACCTGCATCCTGGCGATGCCATCATCCTGCTGGAAAGCAGCGGCATCCACGCCAACGGCGTCACGCTGGCGCGTAAACTGGCCGCGCGGCTGCCGCAGGGGTATGCAACCCCCATCTCCGATGGGCGGCCCTACGGCCAGGCGCTGCTCGCTCCCACCATCATCTACTCGCCTGTCACCGAGGCGCTGTTTGCGGCGGGCGTCACGATCCGCTACATGGCGAACATCACCGGCCACGGCTGGCGCAAACTGATGCGTCACCCCGGCGCGTTCACTTACCGCATCACCCAACTGCCGCCGGTGCCCGCCGTGCTCCGGTTCATCGTCGAGCAGGCGTGCCTTACGCCAGAGGAGGCCTACGGCAGCCTGAATATGGGCGCCGGATTTGCGC
Organism: Anaerolineae bacterium; assembly: GCA_034435075.1. GTDB lineage: Bacteria > Chloroflexota > Anaerolineae > B4-G1 > B4-G1 > JAOAAG01. The sequence goes on along the minus strand of DAOTYA010000061.1, from coordinate 8,766 downwards.
TCTTTGTCCCGCCCCAGGACGCCGGGAAAGCGATCGAGATCGCCGCCCAGAACGGCGTGCAGGCGTACTGCGCGGGGAGCGTCGAGGAAGGGGAGAGACGGGTTGTTGTCGAACCGCTGGGGATCGTGTTTGAGGGAGAAAGACTGGCATTGAGAGCGTGAAACGTGTTTCGTGTTCCGTGCTTCGTGTTGCGTGTTTCGTGTTGCATTTTTCGCGCTCCGCGATATGTAACGGAACACGCAACACGCAATACGCAATACGCAACACGCAATACGCAATACGCAACACGTAACACCCACCCGGATACACTATGCCTAAACGCACCGACATCCACAAAATCCTCATCATCGGCTCCGGGCCGATCGTCATCGGACAGGCGGCCGAGTTCGACTATTCCGGCACGCAGGCGCTCAAGGCGCTCAGACGAGCCGGCTACAAACTCGTCGTCGTCAACTCCAACTCGGCCACCATCATGACCGACCCCGAACTCTCCGACGCGGTCTACATCGAACCGCTGACGGTCGAGTTCCTGGAACAGATCATTGCCCGCGAGCGGCCCGAAGCGCTCCTCCCCACGCTCGGCGGGCAGACCGCGCTCAACCTGGCCGTCGCGCTGGCCGAGGCCGGCGTCCTCGACCGCTACAGCGTCGAACTGATCGGCGCACCGCTGGAGACGATCCGCCGCGCCGAAGACCGCGACCTTTTCAAGCAGACCATGACGTGCATTGGCCTGGAAGTGCCGCGCAGCCGCCAGGTCAGCAGCCTGACCGAAGCGTTCGAGGTCGCCAGGGAACTCGGCTATCCCCTCATCCTGCGCCCCAGTTTCACGCTCGGCGGCACCGGCTCCGGCGTCGCCTACAACGCCACCGAACTGGAGCGCATGGTCGCGCACGCGCTCATCGAAAGCCCGGCCCACACCGTCCTCCTCGAGGAGTCGGTCATCGGCTGGAAGGAATACGAGATGGAGGTCATGCGCGACAGCGCCGACAACGGCGTCATCGTCTGCTCCATCGAAAACCTGGACCCGATGGGCATCCATACCGGCGATTCGATCACCGTCGCGCCGGCGCAGACGCTCACCGACCGCGAATACCAGACGATGCGCGACGCCGCCATCGCCATCCTGCGCGCCATCGGCGTGGACACCGGCGGCTCGAACGTACAGTTCGCCGTCGAGCCGCGCACCGGCCGCATGGTCGTGATCGAGATGAACCCGCGCGTCAGCCGCTCGTCGGCGCTGGCGTCCAAGGCCACCGGCTACCCCATTGCCAAAGTCGCGGCGCTCCTGGCCGTGGGCTACCGGCTGGACGAGATCCCCAACGACATCACCCGCCGCACCACCGCCGCCTTCGAGCCGACGCTCGACTATGTCGTCGTCAAAGTCCCGCGCTTCCAGATCGAAAAATTCCCCGGCGCCGACCCGATGCTCGGCACGCAGATGAAATCGGTCGGCGAAGTGATGGCGATCGGCCGCACCTTCAAAGAGGCGCTCGGCAAGGCGCTGCGCTCGCTCGAACTCGACGCCACGCCCAAACTCGATTTCGACCACATCCGCGAGTACCTGGCCAACCCGACCCCCGAGCGGCTGGCCTACATCTTTGCCGCGCTGCGCCGTGGCTACTCGATTGACGAAATCCACGACCTGACGCACATTGACCGCTGGTTCCTGAGCGAACTCGACCGCTTCATCCGCTTCGAGGAGCGGCTGCGGCGCATCACCTGGGACGAACTCGACCGCGAGACGCTGCTGGAAGCCAAAATGCTGGGCATGTCCGACCGCGAGTTGAGCGAGATATTCGACCGTCCTCAGGCCGAGATCCGCCGGCGCCGGGCCGAACTGCAGGTACGGCCGGTGTTCAAGATGGTGGACACCTGCGCCGCCGAGTTCGAGGCCGCGACACCCTACTTTTACTCGACCTACGGCGACATCGAGAACGAAGCCATACCGTCCACCCGGCCCAAAATCATCATCCTCGGCTCCGGCCCCAACCGCATCGGCCAGGGCATCGAGTTCGACTATGCCAACGTCCACGCCGTCTGGGCGCTCCAGGAGGAGGGGTACGAGGCCATCATGGTCAACTCGAACCCCGAGACCGTGTCAACCGATTACGACACCTCGGACCGGCTGTACTTTGAGCCGCTGACGCCGGAGGATGTGCTGGCGATCATCGAGAACGAGAAACCGATCGGCGTGGTCGTGGGCTTTGGCGGGCAGACGCCTCTCAAACTGGCCCGGACGCTCGTCCAGGAAAACGTGCCCATCCTGGGGAGCAGTTTCGAGACCATCGAACTGGCCGAAAACCGCGAACAGTTCGGCGCGCTCCTGGACCAGGTCGGCCTCAAAAGCCCGGCCTACGGCACGGCGACCTCGGTGGACGAGGCGCTGCGTGTGGCCGACCAACTGGGCTATCCGGTCCTGGTGCGTCCCAGTTACATCCTGGGCGGGCGCGCCGTCGAAATCGTGGACACGCCGGAGGAACTGCGCCATTTTGCCGCCGAGGCCGCGCGCATCTCCGAAGGCTATCCGGTGCTGGTAGACCGCTTTCTCGACCACGCGCTGGAACTGGACGTGGACATCCTGACCGACGGCGAGGACGTCTGGATTGCCGGGCTGATGGAGCAGATCGAAGAGGCGGGCGTCCACTCCGGCGACTCGGCGTGCGTGCTTCCACCGGTGAGCCTCTCGACCGGGCTGATCGAGCGCATCGAGAACGCCGTCTCGCGGCTGGTCAAGGCGCTGGGCGCCGTGGGCCTGGTCAACATCCAGATGGCGATCAAGGGCGACGACCTCTACGTCCTCGAGGCCAACCCGCGTGCCTCGCGCACAGTGCCGTTCGTCAGCAAAGCCATCGGCATTCCGGTGGCGAAACTGGCGGCCAAAGTGCTCGTGGGGCGGCGGCTGCGCGACCTTTTGGCCCCCTACTGGCCCTACCCGGTGCGCCCCGGCGCACGCTACGCCGACCGCAACCTTGCCGAAATCCTGGACGCCACTCACCTGGCGCCCACCCCCTGGCCGGAGCACTCGTCGGTCAAAGAGGTCGTGCTGCCCTTTGGGCGCTTCCCCGGCACGGACGTCCTGCTGGGGCCGGAGATGCGCTCGACCGGCGAGGTGATGAGTTTCGGGAGCAACTTTCCCGAATCGTTCGCCAAGGCCCAGATCGCCGCCGGCAACCCGTTGCCCACCTCCGGCACGGTGCTGGTGAGCCTGGCAGACCGCGACAAACGTGAGGGTGCGGCACTGGTGGCGCAACTCCACGACATGGGGTTCGATATCGTGGCGACGCAGGGCACCGCGCGCGTCTTGCAGGCGATGGGCATCCCGGCCCGCACGGTGCTCAAGGTGGGCGAAGGCCGCCCCGACGTGGTGGATCTGATCGCGCAGGGCAAAGTGCATTTGGTGATCAATACCCCCTCGGCGGCGCAGGGACACCATACACAGCCCGCACCGCCGCTCCCGCCGACCGCCGAAGAGCGCGGCATCCCGCTCCACCTTTCGGGCAAACGCACAGTGGGCTATCGCATTCGCACAGCAGCGCTCGACTACCACGTCCCCTACATCACAACGCTGGTCGCCATGCGCACCGCCGTCGCCGCCATTCGCTCATTGCGCTCCGGACACATGCCCGTAAAGACGTTGAGAGAGGTGACAGGCAGGTAGAGAAAGCCACAAAGAGGGAAGAAGGATGATGATGGACGAAGTGAGATTTCTGGAGGAATTGGTAGCCATACCCAGCCCATCAGGTGAGGAAGACGCCGCTGTAGATTACCTGGTCCGGCAAATGGGAACGCTGGGCCTGAAAGCATACCGCGACGAAGTCGGCAACGCTGTAGGAATCGCGGGAAATTTGCATGCCAGCCGCGAGATCATGCTGTTGGGCCACATAGACACTGTCCCCGGCGAGATTACCGTGCGGCGCAAGGGCAACCGACTGTACGGCCGGGGTGCAGTGGACGCCAAAGGCCCGCTGGCTGCCTTCGTGCTGGCAACAGCGCAGGCAGCATCCTTGCTGGACAATGTACGCGTGGTCGTCGTAGGGGCAGTGAAAGAAGAGGCCAACGGCGAGGGGGCGCGCTACCTGGCCCGCACCTGGAGAGCGCCGGACTTCGTCGTTATCGGCGAACCGAGTGACTGGGAGGGAATCACGCTTGGCTATAAAGGGCGCATCTGCATAGATTATCACCGGACCCAGCCAGGTACTCACAGCGCGAGCGATCAACCGGGGCCGGCCGAGAAAGCGGTCACTTTCTGGAATTATCTCATGACTTACGCAGAGAAATACAACCGGGGGCGGTCGGGCCACTTCGATACGCTTGATCCAGCCCTGAGGGAATTCCGTACCTTCAGCAATGGCCTGTACGATGGTGTGGAGATGAACATCGCCATCCGTTTGCCGCCGGGGTTCGATGTATCTCCGCTCAAAGAAGAGATGCAGACCTGGGCCAACGGAGCGACATTGAAATTCTCGCCGCTCGATCTGCCTTTTCAGGGAAGCAAAAACACCCCGCTGGTGCGGGCTATGCTACAGGCCATCCGCGCTGAAGGTGGACAACCCCGCTTCAAACTAAAGACCGGCACATCCGATATGAACGTCGTCGGGCCAGCCTGGAACTGCCCCATCGTGGCTTATGGACCGGGTGATTCGTCCCTCGACCATACGCCAGAAGAGCACATCGACGTGCGTGAATTCCAGCGCGCCATCGGCGTGCTGACCAGGATGCTTGTAAAGCTGGCGTCAGCCGAAACCAGAGGAAATCTACATCTGCAGCTTAAGGAGCACATCGCCTTATAGCTCAACTGCTGCGACCGGGGAGGCGAAGCTGCCAGTGGAATATTCGGCTGGGGTCCCTACGCCCGTGTAAGCATTCCCATGGCATTACAGGACTGTGCCAGGCAAAGGGCCCAACATACGTTTGAGCAGCTCATACATTGCCCGGCACTCCCAGGCAAAGGGTGGGAAGCCAAGCAATCCCAGCACCGGCATGCGAAAGTAATAGCAGCCGAAGTCGAGGGGATAGGGGATTGTGTAACGCCAGCCAGCCGTTGCCCAAAAGTTCCAAAACTCCCACAGCAGACCGCATATCATCCCCGCTGCCAGCAGCCTGAGCGCCGGGCGGGGATCGCCTCGCTCCCAGGCACTGAGCGGCGAATCCACTCCCAGTTGCATATTGAGCGGCTCAAGCAGCGGTATAAACCCCACCCAGACGAAGCCGAAGGTATAAGGAGCGATGTGAGGCGGCAGCAACGGGGGGATCGCCGTGCATGCCACCCCGACCAGAAACATCACCGCAAGCGTCGTGGGAGAAAACCTGCGGGCCTGGCATTTCATACGGCGGAGAAACCCCAGCCCTTCCAGCACGTCAGCGGTCTCGAACAAACCCGGCATAATCGTGGCAAAGGACCAGAGATAGGCCAGATCCCGCTCGACGGGGTGCTCCGGCACGCCCACATAATACCAGTTTCTGAGACGGAGATTGTACACCTCGAACAGGAGCCAGCAGCCGACGGAGAGCCAGGCCATCATCAATGCCTCAAGCGGCTGATCATGGATGAGCGAACGGCCGCGCAAACGCAACGCCACTCCGTCAGCAAAGAGAATATAGCCACTCCATACAATCGGGGTAAACCACTTGCTGACAAATGGATGCCGCAAAAAAAGCAGTGCTTCCGCACCAACTATAATCGCCAGTCCCAACCAGCCATACCATTTCAGGCGCATCTCGTACCTCCGACACACAACCGGTAATCCTTTCACAAGCGCTGCCCTTAGTACCTATCCGAAAAACGTAACCGACGCATCCCTATGCGTCGGTATAAGCGGCATAGGGATGCCGCTTGTACGGTTTTTCGGATAGGCTCTTAGCGTATCCGCTTCTGCGAAATTGTCAAGGGTTCGGTCTACCACGGTTGCCCGCCATAATGCTGACCAAAACTCAGCCTTTGTGGCCTGCGCCGACCAGTGTGTCGGCGCAGGCTGATCCTTCCTTTGATGCTTTTGCTCGACGAATCCAGCAAAACCACGTTGGGCTGGACCCGCGCCTTTAATTCTACGACCGCAGATGCCCAAGGTGACTGTCACCTCTGACCATTCAAAACGGGGAAGCGCGGTTGTAATTACCTACCCGGCTGCCTTCCGCCGTGTGCCGATTGGAAATCGAGCTTATAAGGGCGCCTGCGGCGCCGGGCGTCGGCCTGCGCCGATGCGGAAACAGCGGTCGGCGCAGGCCGACCGAAGGCCTGCGACCCAAAGTGGGCGACTTCATTCGCAGGGGTAGGCAGTTACGTGCGGTTGTAGTATTAACAAAGAGCGAATGTCGTTCATCAGATTTTTAGGGATTATGTTGCGAAGAGCGCATTGGTGCGGGTCGCCTCTTCGCAAATTACGTTCAGCCGCGCGAGGGCAAAAGAAAGGTTTTCAAAGATGGAAAATGTCCCTTTATCCCTATCTCTTGTCCCATCATATTTCATCGGTCTTTTGCAACCAGAAACTGTTCCCGCTCCTATCGCGGATGCACTTTGGTATACGGCAATTGCCGAGGGAGACGGCCTGGCCTACACCTTCCCCGTCGGCACACTGGTCGGGATGAACTATCTCACCGCCGACATGCTTATTGACGGCAACCATCTGGTTGTCTTTTTGCTTTCTTTGCAAGAGGGTGAGGGTGGCCCACGTTTCGGACTGCTCTTTTCCGGGCTGAATCAATGTTCTTTTCGTCTACGCATGCCGCTGGAAGCGGTCAATCAGAACCGCTGGCGCTATCCCCGCGAGGGGGCCTGGCTGAAACCGATGTGCTGGGGCGACCGTGTGGCGTTAGAGCGGGTAGATCGCCTGACCCTGACCGTGTTGCGCAAGAGCAGCCGCCCGGCGCGCTTCTGTATAACCCCACTTATGGCTACGGTAGAAGAGCCGGCCAGGCTGACCGGATTGGTTTTGCCTGCGGGCCCCCTGCTCGACGAGCTGGGGCAAAGCACGCTGCACGAGTGGCCGACCAAAAGTCGCAGTGTTGAAGAAGTGAGCACAAGGTTACACAAACAGTTGCAGGCTGCGCCTGAGCATCGTTGGCCACAAGGGTGGTCACGCTGGGGAGGCTGGACGGAAAAAAGGTTTACAGCCAGCGGCTTTTTTCGCATCCATCACGATGGGGCACGCTGGTGGCTGGTTGACCCCGATGGCTACGCCTTTTGGTCAGCAGGGATAAACTGCGTGCGTGTGGACACCGATGCCGCTTACAGCGGTTTGGAACAGGCCTTGTCATGGTTACCCGACCCAGACGGCCCTTTCGCGGCTATTTACCAACAAGGTGCTGAAGGCCCCACAGTCAACTACCTGGCCGCCAACCTGATCCGTGCCTTTGGCCCGGACAAGTGGTATGAGAACTGGGCGGCTATCGCACTGGGCGAGCTGCGCCGTCTGGGGTTCAATACCGTGGCTAACTGGTCGGACTGGCACATTGCCCAAAAAGCTGGCTTTCCCTACGTGCGCCCGCTACATCCTGAATTTCGCCATACGCCGATGATCTTTCGCGATTTCCCCGACGTGTTCGATGAGCGGTTTGCCCATGACGCTGCCCTTTTTGCCGAACAACTGCGCCCTACGGCCGACGATCCGGCCATGATCGGCTATTTTCTGATGAACGAGCCAACATGGGGCTTTGCTGCCGAGACGCCGGCCGCCGGTATGCTGTTCAACACCAGCGGATGTGCCGCGCGTGTGGCGCTCTCCGACTGGCTGCGGCAGAAATACGGCGACGATAATGCGCTCTCTGCGGCGTGGGAGATGAACGTGACGTTGGAGGCAGTTAAGGAGGGAGTATGGCACACACCACTCACCGCCACCTCTCAGGCCGACCTGGCTGCGTTCAGTGAGATCATGGTCGAGATGCTGTTCAAGGGGTTGAGCGACGCATGCAGGCGTGTTGATCCTCATCATCTGAATCTGGGAGCGCGCTACTACACCGTGCCGCCATGGTGGGTCATCAAGGGGATGCGTCATTTTGATCTGTTCAGTATGAATTGTTATCAGGAGCGTGTGCCGGCCGGGCAGACACAAGAAATCGCCCAATTGCTGAATATGCCGATCATAATCGGCGAGTGGCACTTTGGAGCGCTCGATGTGGGCCTGCCGGGCAGCGGCATCGGCCATGTGCGCGATCAGGCCGCGCGCGGGCAGGCTTTCCGCGTCTATGTCGAAAACGCCGCCGCACTGCCCTGGTGTGTCGGTGTGCACTATTTCACCCTCTACGATGAGTCGGCGTTGGGCCGCTTTGATGGTGAAAACTGGAACATCGGCTTTCTCGATGTGTGCAACCGGCCATATGAGCCACTGGCCCAGGCCGCCCGCCTTACTCACGAGCAATTGTATCGGATTGCGGCAGGGGAGATCGCGCCATATAATGAGGCTCCGGAGTATTTACCCAGGTTGTTTTTGTAGTGAGTTTGTAACTACTCAGCCTGTTTTCCGCACCTCGTCAGGTGACAGTCACCTGACGACGTCGCACTGTAGGGCAACTGCTAGCAGTTGCCCTACAACCGACGCCGCACGACCGGCCACAGCCTGCTCTCGCGCCCGTCTCGTGCAAAGGTGACGGACACCCGCCTGCTCGAAAGCTCTTGCTAAGATGTAGAATATATGGTAGAATTTAAACAAAAGGCTACGTAGCCAAGTGGCAAGGCAGGGGTCTGCAAAACCCTTATGCGCCGGTTCGAATCCGGCCGTCGCCTCCAAAACGGGCAGCGTCTGCGCTGCCCGTATCTTACGCAGGTGACAA
>DAOTYA010000060.1:0-4392 GCA_034435075.1 Anaerolineae bacterium | reverse complement strand
GGTGGGGGTGGGGGGCGCGGCTGCCGGAGCGGATGGCGTTCCCTTAGGAGCGCACCCGGTCAGGGAGAGCAGGCCCATTCCGGCGCCCGCTCCCATCAATTTGAGCATCTCTCGGCGACTGATTGGGTGATTCAAGTCAGACATTTTATCCTCCATTCTGTGCTATAATTATGGTATGTCACGCATGGCCCGATTGCAGGGCGTCAACAGGAAGCATACTATATTTTGGCGCTGCTGTCTATGGCCCGGCCGGACAGCATTGAGACTCAGGTAGGACACAGAACGGACATGCATCTGCCATCTATCCCGCCGCCGGAATTCATCGCGCAGGTCAAGGATGCGCTGGAACACCTGTACGATTTCCCATATCTGCAGCAGCATCCCCTGGCGCGCGCCACATCCGCCGAGATCGCCGGTCAGCGTCTGCGCCAGGAGTTGATGGACGCCATCGAAACGCTCAATCCCGGCCCGGCCGTGCCGTTCCGCGCGCCGCCGGCGCGTCTCTACCGCATCCTGATCTGTCGCTACGTCGAGGGGATGACGGTGCAGGCGATCGCGCACGACCTGGGTGTCTCCTATCGCCAGGCCATGCGCGACCTGCGGCGCGGGGAGGAAAGCGTGGCTGCCGTGCTGTGGGCGCAGCGCGCTACCGTGGAACAGGACGCGGCGCAGGTCTCGTCGTTCGAGGTGGAGATGGCGCGGCTGTCGCTCACGGCCAGCCCGACCGATGTGAAGGCGCTGGTTGAACACGCATGCCGGGCGGTCACGGGGCAGGCAGAGTGGCGGGGAATCCGCCTGCACGCCACGCTCCCCCAGCCGGGTGTGGTTGTTTCGACCGATCCGCTGCTGGCCGAGCAGGCGTTGATCACCCTCTTCAGCCACGTTGTGGGCCAGGCGCAGTCCGATGTATCAATCACCCTGACGGCGCAGGAGGGTGGGGCGCTTCTGAAGCTGCGTTACGAGCCGGAGAGCGTCGCCGGCGCTCCGGGTGGAGCAGCGGTGGGGCGGATACTGGATCGCCTGGGATGGATCGTCTCCCAGGAGGAGGGGACGGGTCACCGGTACGAGGTCGGCGTGTGGATCAGGCCGTCAGGGCCGACCGTGTTGATCGTGGATGACAATATTGGTCTGATCAATCTGTTGCAACGGTATCTGGTCAACCACGCCTGCCGGGTCATTGCCGCGCAAAGCGGGGCAGAGGGGTTGCGGCTGGCGCAGGAGATCCGCCCCGATGCCATTCTGCTCGATGTGATGATGCCCGGCATGCACGGCTGGGATGTGCTCCAGCGGCTGCACAACGATCCGCACACGGCCGGCATCCCGGTCATCGTCTGCTCGGTGTTGCCCAATCCGGACCTGGCGCTGTCGCTCGGCGCGGCGCTGTTTTTGCCCAAGCCGGTCAGACAGGAGGATGTGTTGAACGCTTTGCGCCAGTTGGGGATCGTCTGAGGTATGCTAAGAACCTATCCGAAAAACCGTACAAGCGGCATCCCTATGCCGCTTATACCGACGCATAGGGATGCGTCGGTTACGTTTTCCGGATAGGCACTAAGTCTCTGACACCACTACGCGCCCCTCGTAGCGCGGCTGCAGCACACCCAACACGGCCTGCAGACATTCCAACACTTCTTCAACCCGTAACCGGTCCGGGCGGCGGATCACGATCTCCGTCTCCTGCTGCGCCAGGAAATCCTCGGCCAGGCTGGCTGCCGTGATGAGGATGACCGGCAGGTTGCTCAGCCTGTCCTCCTGCTGTAACCGCTCCAGCACCGCGAACCCGCTCATGCCCGGCATGGCCGTGTCGAGCAACAAGATATCGGGCCGCCGTTCATGCAGCGCGTCAAGTCCCTCCTCGCCGCTGTAAGCGCGGTGGACGGAAAACGGACGGCCGCTGCTGGCCAGGATGCGCTCGACCAGCAGGCAGAAGCCCCGGTCGTCATCAATGACCAATACGTCGCGCGCGTCTGGAAACCGCTCCATCTGCTCCAGGAGTTGTGCGGCGGTCACCGGCTTGGTGAGGCAGGCGGATACATGCAGACGCGCTTCGACCCAGGCCCGGCTGGGCAGAGAACATTCGATGATCGGCACGGGCAGTCCCTCCAGCGCCGCGCGGTCGGCATGTTCGCCCGGCCGGACGTTATATATGACGGCATGGGGGTGGTAGAGGGCGATGGCTTCCCGCAGCCGCAGGTTATCCTCGATCGGCACGACTTCGTAATTCTGGAGTCGGCGCGCCGCGAGTTCCGCCACGCCCGGATCGCGGTCTACCATCAGCAACAGCGGCTTTTCTGCGTGCTCCTGGATCTCCAGTGGCCTGCCATCCTTTAGCCGGGCCGGTGAGATTGATGCGCCGGCCAGGGGGAGCGTGAAGGAGAACGTCGCGCCGGCGCCCGGTTCGCTTTCTACCCAGATACGGCCGTTGTGGGCCTCGACGAAGTGTTTGCTGATCGCCAGCCCTAACCCGGTGCCGCCGTGGCGGCGGTTCAATGAGAGGTCGGCCTGATAAAATTCCTGGAACAGGTTAGGCAGGTCGGCGGCGGCGATGCCCGGCCCGGTATCGCTGACGCTGAAGAGTATTTCGTTGCCCACCTGCCGGGCCGTCAGGCGAACTTCGCCCTGCTCGGTGAAGCGGAGGGCGTTGTTGAGCAGGTTCAGCAGGACCTGACGGATGCGGATGCGGTCAATTTCCAGTGTCGGCAGGTCGTCCGGGCAGTCGAGCTGCAGTTGGATCGGCCGTCCGCGCGCCAGCCCGGCCACGATTCCCATCGTCTCCTGCAACAACGGCTGCACTGCGACGCTCTCTTTATGGAGCGTGAAACCCACCAACTCGAAGCGGGAGAGGTCCAGTACGTCGTTGATCATTTGCAGGAGATGGCGGGCGCTCTCGTAGATCTGGTATATGTCCTGCCGCAGCGCGGCTGGCCACTTTTTTAGCCCGTAAAGCTCCGGTGAGAAGTGGATCATCTCGCTGAAGCCGATGATGATGTTAAGCGGCGTGCGCAGTTCGTGGCTGACGTGGGCTGCGAATTGTTCTTTTGCCCGCCGCGCGTCGTCGGCCTGTTTCCAGGCCATGATCAGTTCACGTTGGGTGCGGCGCAGGATATAGTTGGCCGTATCGAGTGACTTGAGCGCTTTATTCAGCCCGGCCTGGCGATCCCGCGCCACTGCCAGGAGATGATCGGCGCGCTGCTGCATCGTCCATGCCCATTCGAGCGCCGTGTAGAGCGTGTGGACGATCAGCCACGCGACCACGACCGCGAGCGTCAGGGCTGTCAGCAGGCCTGCAAGAGGGTAGGCGCGCGCGCCGCTATGCGTCAACCAGGTGGCCAGCGCGGCCACCGCGCCCGCTGTGGCAACGCCGCCGATGGGCAGTAATACCGTATTGACGAAGATGAGCAGTAACCCCAGGAACGGCAGCCACGGCTCGGCGCTCACCTCCATGCTCACGAGCAGCCCACTCACCAGCCCCCACGTGAGCAGGTGGCGCGCGAACATCGGCCGCGTATAAGCCCATCGCCCCACGCCCCAGCCCAGCGTCATCAGCCCGGCCAGCAGCACGCCGAGGGGGAAGAGGGGGTAATGGAGATAGAGGAGCACCCAGACGGCCAGGCCACCGGTCGTCGCCAGAACCCACGCCAGGCGGTGACTCAGTTGGCCGCGCAGTTCCTCCAGGTTGAGCGAATGACTGATGGTCGCCATACTTCCTCCTCACCGCGAAAACAGACACAGATACCATCCCAATCCCGACGACGCTCACGGAGAGCAAAGCCGCGCTGGCAATGCTTACCGATACCAGCCCTGTTGCTATGAGTGCTATTCATTACCCGACATCATAGAAGGAGTGCTTGGATAGGGTCGGTGCCAGCATGAGCACCGCTAGATGGTCACCAGGCGCACTACACCCTCGGCGGCCAAAGCGTGGGCTATGGAAACCCGTTAAGAGCCTATCCGAAAAACCGTACAAGCGGCATCCCTATGCCGCTTATACCGACGCATAGGGATGCGTCGGTTACGTTTTTCGGATAGGCACTAAGGCCAGTTTGACCAGCGCCTGACACGCCCGGTCGGCCATTACCGGTATCCCCAACCCGCGCCTTTCCCGCGTCCCCCGCTTGGGGATGTACGTCCGGCGTATCGGCGCGACCCGCCATTGGGCAAGGTTCGCCAGGCCTCGCGCCAACCGCATCCGCTGGCGGGATGTAAGGTTCTTCACTCCATCTACTCCCGCCGTGCGTTTGCCGCGATTCTCCTGGCTCACCCGCCGGACGGCCAGACAGCGCGCCGACCACGAGCGAAGCAGCAGCCGCTGTAACTTGTGGACACGCCTCCAGTCACCCTGCCGTGCTGCTCGGTAGATGCGCTTTTGGAGTCGGTAGACGTTGCGCTGGTATT
>DAOTYA010000059.1:0-10498 GCA_034435075.1 Anaerolineae bacterium | reverse complement strand
GCTCGGGCCGGTCTCCAGACCGCGCCCGACGTCGCCACGATGGGAAGCGGATGCCGTAATCCGGCCAAATAACCGCTGGATTGGGTGGCCCGGTCAGAGACCGGCCACAGCCTGGGTAGTTACGCCGGAATTAACAACATAGCGCCGCCACGATAGCATTGACATTGTACCTCATGAAAGCAATGTAACTATCTGCCGGGCCGTCCGGCTCACTGAGAGACCCGGTATACAAAAACACCAGCCGGGCGCCGGTATCTGTAGCGATGCGTTCTGCCAGTGCCGGATTTACCGTGGTACTGACAAAGATGGCTTTGATACCCTGTTCACGTATGTTCTCTTCTAATACGGCCAGCTCCCGCGCTGAAGGTTCCGTTAAAGTGCTGAAGCCAGGGAAGACCGCACCGCTTTGCTCAAACCCATAGCGATGAGCAAAGTAACCCAATGCGGCATGGTCCACAACCAGTTTGCGATCCTCCTTTGCCACCCGGGCAACCATGTCCCGGATCCAACTGTCCAGCGCGACCAGTTCTGCTTTGTACTTCTCCGCATTAGCCCGGTATACCCTGCTATTGCCCGGGTCGAGGGCACTGAGCGCGTGTTCAATGTTGTCCACCCACGCCATCACATTATTGGGATCAAACCACACATGCGGATCAACGCCACCCTGGTGATGGTGATCATTATGACCATCATGCTTGGACTCCTCCTCAAGCTCAAGCATTTCCAGGCCGTATGAAACAGGCACAACCGGGACTTCCTTCCCGGCATTTTCAAAAAACTTCTCCAGGAAAATCTCAAGGCCTGCTCCATTGGCGAAGACCACATGAGCATCGGCTATCGCAGCCGCATCCAGAGGGGAAGGTTCAAATGCGTGCGGGTCAGTCCCAACGGGCATAAGCGTGGTAAGCTCAATCTGATCCCCCCCGACCTGCCGCACCACATCCGCGACAATGCTGGTGGTAGCCACAACTCGCAACCTCTCCCCCGCCTTAAGGGGGACAGCATAGAGAGTTGGCATCGTGTCCACACTATGCTCATGACCGACGTCGTGCAAAGTATGCGCGCCACATCCCCCAGTAACCAGCGGTAAAATGAGCATAAGCAGTGCTATCAACAGTGCAAACGTTTTATTCATCATAGCCCCCTTCTATTTGAAAAATTTTTTCAATAACCAGCGATCAAAAAAGCATCACTCTCAGGTTATATACGGCAGATAACGTGCCGATAAGGGCTAAAATTTCCTCACGCCGCCTGCGCCTGACAGGCAGGGCAAAGTCCCACGAGCTGGAGCAAATGACCGTCCACCCGATAGCCCGTTTTGGCTTCGGCCTGAGCAACGAACACGCACACATCATCTCCGCTGAGGAACTCGACTGCCCGGCCACACTTGCGGCAGATCACATGGTGACGGTGTCCTGGCGAAGCCAGGACATAGCCATGGCAACCTTCCTGGCGATGGACACGGCGCACCAGATTAAGCTCCATAAGCAGTGCCAGAGTGCGATAGACGGTTACCAGACCCAACGAACCGTGAAAATGCCGGCCGCGTTCCAGGATTTCCTGAGGCAGGAGGGGGACACTGGAGTCTAGCAGTACCTGAATAATCACACGCCGTGATGCGGTGACACGAAATCCTGCCTGCTTAAGCGTCTCTTCCCACGACATAGAGCTCAGCCTCAGAACGACCGATCATGGACTGCTTATAGCATACCATAAATCATCTTGATTGTCCAGGGATATCCCCCCCAAGGGTGTACGCATATTTTTGCATCCTCCGGCTCAAGCCGGTCTCCAGACCACACCTGACACCGCGCACAGTGTAGGGTAACTGCGAGCTGTTGCCCTACAATCTTGCGACCTGTGCAATTACCTGCCTCTTCTGAATTACGACCGGTGCGGTTGGATGGAATTCACCGCAAAGCACGCAAAGGGCGCAAAGATTTTCTATCGTTCTTTGCGCTCTTTGCGCCCTTTGCGGTTTTCTAACTGCACAGGTCGCAATCTTGTGCAAAAAAGTGACGGGCACCCCCTAACGATTGCGAGACCGGGCGACTGGGCCAGGGTGCACATAAGTCCCCTGCGCTTCCGCTCTGACACGGGACCCGCTGCACTCTTGCCGGCGAGCAGGCCCTGATCCGCCTGCAGGCAAGTTGTCCGCGCCCACAGGCCCGTGGTGGCTTGCGTTACGTTCCAAAGAGCATTGACACGCCCTGAGACAGGATCAACTGCGTCGGATGGACGATGGTCTCCCAGTCCGCGATCAGCCCGTCCAGCACGTGCTCCCAGCGCCGGGTTTCCGCCCAGGCGCGGCCAGCCGCGCCCAGACGCCGTGCCAGAAGGGGATCCCCGATCAGACGAGCGACCTGGGCGATCAGCGCCTCCGGGTCCTCATCATCGTAGATCAGCCCGTTGACTTCGTGTTGCACATAGTCCAACTGACCGCCGGAATCAGGCACCACCACGGGCAGGCCCGAAGCCATCGCTTCCAGCACCACGTTGCCGAAAGTCTCATTGGCGCTGGTCAGGACGAAGATGTCGGCCGAAGCGTAGGCCGTTGCCAGGTCCGCCCCGTACAGATAACCGGTGAAGACGGTGGGGGTACCGGAGAACTGGTATTCCAGCATCCGGCGGGCCGGCCCATCGCCGACGATGACCAGACGGGCCTGAGAGAGCGCGTCGGCCAGGGGCCGGAGCATGGAGATCCGTTTCTCCGGCGACAGCCGGCTCACGGTGAGAATGACCGGCGCGTCCGGCTGGTCACCGGTCAGCCGCGCCCGCCACTGCGGGTCGGCATGGCGTGGGTGGAAGCGCTCCACGTCCACCCCGCGCCCCCACACGCGCAGGTTGCGGAAGCCGCGTCGCTCCAGTTCCTGCAGCGTGAAGTACGAGGGACAGAAGTTAAGGTCGGCCTGGTCGTGCACCCAGCGCAGGAACTCCCACATCAGTTCGCTGAGGGCGCCCAATCCCCAGCGCGTCATGAATCCGGGCAGGTCGGTCTGGTACGAGGCGGCGACCGGGATGCCCATTTCCTGAGCGTGGCGCAGACCCGCCAGCCCCAGCGATACCGGGTTGAAGACGTGAATCAAATCCGGGTCAAAGGCGAACAGGTGGTCGCGCACGTCCACGGTGGGCGGCACCAGCCGGAGTTCCGGATAGAAGGGAAGCGGAACGGCAGGCAACCCGATGACCGGAGTCCCGGCGTACCGGGTCGGACTGCCCGCGGGGGCAAACAGGATGGCCTGATGCCCCCGCTGCGCCAGGTGTTCCAGAAGACGGCAGAGGGTGTTGACCACACCATCAATCTTGGGGAGAAAAACTTCGGTGAACAGGGCAACGCGCATTGGCGCCTCACTCCACGAAAACATGCTCCGCCCCGACCCGTGAGGGGAGCGGCAGCCTGAGGTACGTGGGCGAAAACTCCCCCGGCACAACGTCCAGTATATCCGGAAACGCCCAGAGCGGGGTGATGGAGACAGACCCCATTTCTACAGCCCAGGCATCGGTCCCCGGTTCGGGCGCCGGTGGGTCGTTCCGGATGGGAGAGACAACGATGTCTCCCACCTGGGGGTCCACGTGGAAGCGGTAGCGGGTCAGGCAGGAAGTCATGGCCGGCACGGTGACCAGAATGTCCGCCAGATGGGAGAGGGGCCGGTTCGGCACGTTGATGTTGAAGAGAGATGGAGTCGGGTCTGGGCCTGCGCTCGACCTTCCGAACGCATTGGCCCGCCACAGACGTACCGCCTCACCCAGCGCCCAAGTGGCCGTTTCCCAGTGTGCCACTTCTCCCGGTCCAACGGCCAGAGAGATCGCGATGGCAGGCACGCCCAGCAGGTGCGCTGTCAGCGCCGCGCCCACCGTGCCGGAGTAGAAGACGTCCCGGCCCAGGTTGGCGCCGTGGTTGATCCCGCTGACGACCAGGTCAAAGGGGCCGCCCAGCGCGCCCCCCAGACCGACGTGGATGCAGGTCGCCGGGGTGGCGACGACCCCATACGCCACCACGTTCTCCGGGTGGTCGTCGGGATGCCGGTACGGGAAACAGAACAGGCGACGGGCCGGTGGCAGGGCGGCGCCGTAACCGCTGTGGTTGACCGCTGGGGCCACAATGGTGACATGCCCCAGGTGGACCAGAGCCCGAGCCGCCGCCCAGATGCCGGGCGCGGCGATGCCGTCGTCGTTGGTCAGCAGGATCTTCATCGCAGATGGCTTCCCATCAGCGCGCTCCACGTGACCAGACTGCCCAGCGCCGCACCGGCAACGGTCTGCGCCGGGGTGTGGCGACCCAGGTGGACGCGCGACCAGGCCACCAGCGGAAGGGCCAGCAGCGCCGGAGACGCCGCCCATCCGGCCACCGAGATCAGGAGCGTCAGCCACGCCGCGCTGGCTGCGCCGTGCATGCTGATTTTCCAGCGCAGTGTGATCGTCAGCACCAGTGCGGTCTGGAGCAGTTGAGCGATGCTGATGCTCAATAGCAAAGAAGGTACAGCCATTCGCCAGAGAATGACCGCCGCCGCAAGCATAGACCCCAGCGTGAAGAGCAGGGGGCGGGCTCGCTCTTCCCGGCGCTGGACGTCCAGGTCGGATACTAACCCCCGTCGGTGGAGCCAGATCAGATAGAGGAGCGGCGCCAGCACGTTCAGCGCCAGGGGGATACCGGCCCAGGCCCAGGCAGCGGCCCGCCGTGCTGCTCCGGCGGCGATAGCGATCATCGCGATGCCCAGCACGGGCGGCGAGAAAACCGCCGAAACGATCCCCGCCACGCGGTCAGACCAGAGCTGCAGGGTGGAGGGGAGGAACGGGGGTGGCAGAACCTGCCCGGGAACTGGCTGGGCCTGAGATGGAGTGATCAGCGACGCCATCGCTCACCTCCGACATCCGGCTCCAGCGCGGCAACGGACGCTCCCCCGGCACAGGCCAGTGCCCGCTCAATCTCGCTGGCCAGCGCTGCTCGCCGCCCAAAGGGATCCCGCTGGATGGGGCGGTTGCCGTATATCCGATAGAGTTTATTTAGCAAAACCTGAGAAGGCAGAAAGCCGGATTCTTCTTCAAACTTAAACGTCATCGCCAGACATCCTTGTTCTTTTCGCCGCGCAGGAAGCGGTTTTCAGGTATTTTTCCGACGCCCCTCCCTGAAAAAGATCAAACTTCATGGGCACAAGTGATCAATAGATATGAATGAACCTGGAGGCAGAGAATGGGGTGAGGACCGGAATTCGTAGCATAGGTAGCATAGGTTTGCGCTTTACAATCTGCGATGATTATACCAGGGTGACATAAAGGAGATATTAAGAGCAGGTTATGGAGCTGTTAACGGTGGGCAGGGCATATCAGCGCTCTGATCTTGTTCGTTCGTACTCAGGTACGAATCGCCAGCAGAGTGCCGTTGGAGGCATTTTGGACGCCACTCCGCTTCGTGTCTCACTGAGTGCCTATCCGAAAAACCGTACTGGTGGCATCCCTATGCCGCTTATACCGACGCATAGGGATGCGTCGGTTACGTTTTTCGGATAGGCTCTAAGAACATTTTCACTGGAGAATTGATAGGCCCGTTCTCCCGAATCTCCAGAAGGGTGTCCGTCACTTTTTTGCACGAGACGGGGGCGAGAGCAGGCTGTGACCGGTCGTGACGACGTCGGTTGTAGGGCAACTGCGAGCAGTTGCCCTACACTGTGGCCAGTCGTGCGGTGTCGGGCGTGGTCTGGAGACCGGCCTGAGCCGGAGGATGCAAAAATATGACGGACACTCTCCAGAAGTCACCTTGACACATTTACAGATTGAGGTAAAATATTCACTGCAGGCTCTCCGGACGCTGCCGGCCCACGTAGCTCAGCAGGTAGAGCACACCCTTGGTAAGGGTGGGGTCATGGGTTCGATCCCCATCGTGGGCTTTTGGTCAGGTGATCATCATAAACTCAAGCTTTTGCATCGGGTGATATGACGAAGAAAGCGATACGACTGACTATCACTCTGGCGTGTACCGAGTGTAAAGAGCACAACTATACGACCGAAAAGAACCGGCGTAACGATCCATCCCGGCTGGAATTGAAGAAGTTCTGCCCACGGTGTCGCAGGCACACACTTCACCGCGAGACGAAGTGAGAAGACTTACGCACTTCGCCGTCGGATGGTGTGCCGGCTTTATGGGCTGCCCAATTGCAACCGGTTAATTCCAGACAATGAGATTCGCAGGCCAGTAGCTCAACAGGCAGAGCAACGGTCTCCAAAACCGTAGGTTGCGGGTTCAAGTCCTGCCTGGCCTGCCTGGAAATTTCAAGACACCGCTCTGATGGGCGGTGTCTTGAAATGTAAGTCGAATTGTGATTGCCTACCTACGCCGACTGAAGTCGCCCGCTTTAAGCCTGCGGCCTGTGTCGGCCGCTGTTTCCGCGTCGGCGCAGGCGTCTATCGCCCATAAGGGCGATTTCCAATCGGCACACGGTGGCAGGCAGTCGGGTAGGTAATTACGTAGAATTTAACTATTCAGGCCGACTGAAATCGCTCTCCATGAGCACTTCGTGCCGGGTGTTGGACTGCGCCCACATCATTCGGGATAAAGTGGTCGGCGCAGGCCGGGCCCTGGCCGCAGGCTCCAATGCGGGCCAGGGTATCTGGCCTACAGTCACCGCCTGAAAGTTTATGTCGAATTTAAGTGTTTGCGACTCCAGGAGTAGCGGGTGGCTAAATCAACACAGAAAAAGCAAACCAGGCAGGAGAACGCGATTGTCCGCTATCTGCGCGAAACCCGTGCCGAATTGCGCAAAGTACACTGGCCAGGCCGGGAGGAAGCGTGGAACCTGACCAGAGTCGTGATTGCAGTAACTGTGGGTATGGCGATCTTTCTGGGTACATTGGATGCCCTGTTTTCCCTTGAGCTGCAGGGTCTCATTTCAGGGAATGCGATCGCCATAGGAGTGGCGTTTATAGTCGCCATCGGTGGCATTCTGACTATTGTCTTCCTGAACCGCCAACAGGCACGGTAGTATTATGAGCGCCATGGCCGTTGAAGAAGGTGATCTCGATCCAGAGATCGAGACAGAGAATATAGAGGCCTCTGCTCCGCCTGGTCCTGGCAAGAGACAAACCGGCAAAGGAGCCTCAAAAGCAAGAGAATCCGGGAGAGAAGAGGAAACGGAAACCGGCGTCGGTGAGGTGGAGGATGGCCGGGCCTGGTACGTTGTTCACTGTTACTCAGGCTACGAGAATAAAGTCAAACACAACCTGGAGCAGCGCATCGAAACAATGCAAATGCAGGACAAGATTTTCCAGGTGGTCGTCCCTACCGAGGATGAAATGGAGGTCCGTGATGGGAAGCGCCGGGTAGTCGAACGCCGGGTATTCCCGGGGTACATCCTGGTCCAGATGATTATGGACGACGACTCATGGTACGTGGTACGCAACACGCCAGGAGTCACGGGTTTTGTGGGGATGGGTAACGAGCCTACCCCCCTACGCCCGGAAGAAGTCCAGGCGATCATGCGGCGTATGGAAGCTGAGGCTCCCAAGATTAAAGTCACCTTCAAGAAAGGACAGAAGGTGCGCATTACCGAGGGACCGTTTAACGAATTCATCGGGGTAGTGGATGAGATTGATGTGGAGCGGGCCAAAGTTCGTGTTTTGGTCTCATTCTTCGGACGTGAAACGCCTGTAGAGCTTGATTTCCTGCAGGTCGAGAAAATCTGATCGAGTAAGGCAAAGATGAAAAAAGTCAAAGCAATTGTCAGATTGCAAATCCAGGCCGGAAAGGCGAATCCGGCTCCGCCGGTAGGACCTGCACTGGCTCAGCACGGCGTAAATCTGATGCAGTTCTGCAAGGAATATAACGCGCGCACAGCCAGCATGGTGGGTAACATCGTCCCGGCAGAGATCACGATCTACCAGGATGGTACGTTCAAGTTTGACCTGAAGACCCCGCCCACACCTGACCTGCTTCGTAAAGCGGCCGGTGTAGAGCGGGGTTCAAGCGAACCCAACCGACGTAAGGCTGGTAAAATCACCCGCGCACAGTTGGAGGAAATTGCGCGGGTGAAGATGAAAGACCTCAATGCTGTCAGTCTCGAGGGGGCCATGCGCCAGATCGAGGGTACCGCCAGAAGCATGGGCATTGACATCTTAGATTGATCACCGGTGAAGGGATGAGTCGCCGCAAGGAGTTACTTTTCCTGGCTATTCTTTGCGGCAGAGTGGGAGGGCATAACCCGTCAGAACCACAGAGGAGGAATAATGCCAAAGAGAGGGAAAAAGTACCGTCAGGCGTCTGAAAAAGTAGACCGTACACGCCTCTACCCGCCTGAAGAGGCTTTGCAGCTTGTCAAGGAGATCAGTTACGCCGGTTTCGACGAAACCGTTGAAGTGCATTTCAGGCTGGGCGTGGACCCGCGTCACGCCGATCAGCAGGTGCGCGGTACAGCGGTATTGCCCCACGGGCTGGGCAAGGAAGTGCGCGTCCTGGTTTTCGCCTCCGGAGAAGCTGAGAAAATCGCTCGCGAGGCAGGAGCCGACTATGTCATCTCGGACGACGAGGGCATCAAGAGGATTCAGGATGGCTGGACGGATTTCGATGTAGCCATTGCCGTGCCGGACATGATGAGTAAAGTCGGACGGCTGGGGCGTGTATTGGGCCCCCGCGGCCTGATGCCCAGCCCTAAAACTGGTACCATCGTCCCGCCCGAAGACCTGCCCCGCCTGATCTCAGAAGCGAAAGCCGGCCGCGTGGAGTTCCGTGTGGACAAGACCGCCAACGTGCACGTACCTATCGGCAAAGTCAGCTTCCCTACCGAGAAATTGCTGGATAATTTCGCCGTGCTGGTTGACACGATCAGAAAAGCCAGGCCAGCAGCCAGCAAAGGCACCTATATCCGCAAGATCACTGTGGCCTCCTCTATGGGGCCAGGGGTCAAAGTAGACCCGGTCCAGGCTCAGACACTGGAAGTCTCATTCTAATTGTTTTTTTGCTGAAGACAGCAGGTGCGTCCGAGAATGGCGGACGCTTAAATCAGCCTGCCGAGGCAAGCGTATGCACTTTGCCCCTCAGAGAATAGAGCGGGCCGATGGTGAGTGTATCCCTGCGTCGGCAGACGCAGGGATTTTTTATTACAGACATCCCGGTCATCTGCTGATCGTTACGGATGATCAAGAAAGGAGGTGAAAAGGCATTGGCTATCTCAAAAGAACGAAAGGCAGAACTACTTACGGAGTACGTTGACCAGCTAAGGCAGAGCCAGGGGATTATCCTGGCCGACTACCGGGGGCTTAGTGTGAGCCAGATGGAGAGCATCCGCCGCGCACTGCGCCCCCTCGGCGGCAAACTCCAGGTCAGCAAGAACCGTCTCCTCAAGCTGGCGCTGCAAGAGGTGGACATTTCGCTCCCAGAGGAATGGTTGAGCGGCCCGACGGCGGTGAGCTTTTGCTACGGCGAGGTACCGCCGGTGGCGAAGGCGCTGGTGGAGGCCAGAAAGGAGATGGAAGCGCTCACTCTCAAAGGCGGACTTGTTGGCAACACACCGATCACAGCACTGCAGGTAGAGGAGATCGCCAGTCTGCCCTCCAGAGAGGTGCTGCTGGCCCAGGTCTTGGGCACGATCAACGCCCCGGCCAGCCAGGTGGTCGGCGTGATCGCCGGCGGCATCCGGCAGGTACTCAATGTGTTGCAGGCATATGTGGACAAACTACAGAATGAGGGCGTAGCTACAGCGCAGGCCACCGGGCCTGCTTAGAGCCTATCCGGAAACCGTAACCGACGCATCCCTATGCGTCGGATAGATGCTTGTACAGTTTTTCGTACAAGTTCTCAGAATCAGTTAAGGAGTAAGTAGAAATGGCAGAATTGGAAAAGATTGCAGAGGAAATCAGCAAACTGACTTTGCTTGAGGCGTCCGCACTGGTCAAGATGCTTGAGGAAAAGCTGGGCGTGAGTGCAGCAGCACCTGTCGCGGTAGCGATGGCGCCGGCTGCTGTCGCCGCCGCTGAGCCGGAGGAGGAGCAGACCGAGTTTAACGTGATCTTGAAAGAGGTAGGTCCAAAGAAGATCGAAGTCATCAAGGTCGTGCGCCAGCTCACTTCCCTCGGTCTGAAGGAGGCAAAGGACCTGGTTGACAGCGCTCCCAGCACTGTGCTGGAGAGTGTGACCAAAGAGGCGGCGGCGGACGCCAAGGCCAAGCTTGAAGAAGCAGGCGCGGTCGTCGAAATAAAATAAAAAAAACCAGGACTGTACGCTATCTTTTGAGGCCGCCGGATCGGGCGGCCTCAAGATCATGCCCGCTCACGATCATCATCAACCACAATTCCATTTCCTTTGTGGTACGACACAGGTGACAGTCACCTGAAGTCACAGATCCAGGCAGGAGACAGGGAATGTCTGCGTCTCAACCGACCGCTAAAATGCCACCGCTATGGATTGTCAAAACACGTGCACCGTTCTTCACAGCTACCGTGGTCCCCGTTTGCCTGGGGGCTGCCGTCGCCTGGGTGGCGACCGGTACATTCCACGTTGGCTACTTCGTGT
>DAOTYA010000058.1:0-3331 GCA_034435075.1 Anaerolineae bacterium | reverse complement strand
CGACCGGCCACAATGTAGGGCAACTGCTCGCAGTTGCCCTACAACTGACGTCGCCACGGCCAGCCATAGCCTGCTCTCGCTCTCTTCTCGCGCAAAAAAGTGACGGACACCCGGCGCAGTTCTCCTTCCTCCTCGTCCGACTTAGGGAGCGGCGGTGGCGCTGGGAACAGCGGATGGGGTCGGCGTAGGCGAGGGGCGCGGTGTTGGTGTCAGCGTCAGCGTGGGCGTCAGCGTGGGAGTGAAGGTTGGCGTCGGCGTGAATGTCGGTGAGGGCGTCGGAGTAAAAGTGGCAGTAGGTGTGGGCGTCATAGAAGGTGTGGGGGTCACCATAAGCCACGAGAAGGTGCGCACCAGACTGGGGACACCAGCTTTTTCATAAATCGTCTTGTCTCCTGTGCTACTCACTTCGCGTACCACCTGTACCATCCAGAAGAGCCGGTGCTCCCTGGCGTCGGGTGCAGGCATAAGATCGGTGGAAAGTCGCCAGGAGGTGGCGCGGGTGTAGAAGGTGGCTGAGATCACACCGCCTGCTGGCTGGTTCAGGGTCACCGCATACCATTCATTGTCGCGCAGGATGCCCACCGAAGCCCACTGCAGGACAATCGGCCTGTCCGTCCCTACGAAAATAGCGCCATCGGGTGGACTCAGGAGAGGTGGCGCCTGATATACAGGTGCGCGTGTGGAGGTGGCCAGGGGGTTCACGGTCAGTGTGGGAGATGACTCTGGTGTCCCCAGAGGAATGATAAGCGACTGATTGACCCGGATCATGTCATCTTCGGGAGGGATGTCATTGGCCCGGCGGATAACCTCAATCGCGACGCCGTATTTCTGAGCGATGCCGCTGAGAGTCTCGCCTGGCTGCACGATGTGGACGATAAACTCAGGAGGGGTAGGCGTGGGCAGGTTCGGGTTCAGCGTGCTGGTAGGCCCGGGGGTTGGAGTTGGTGCGGGAATGAGGATGATCTGTCCGATCTGAAGGAGGTCCGGATCGAGCGTGGGATTCAGTGCCAGTATTTCCTCCATGCTCACATTATAGGCGACGGCGATGCTACTCAGGGTCTCCCCAGGCTGTACCTCGTGAGTCAGCGGCGGCACGGGCGTGGGGGTGGGGACAGGTGTGAAGGTAGGTGTAGGAGTGGGAGAGGGCGTTGCAGTGGGTGTCGGAGTGGGAGTGCGGGTAGGCGTGGCTGGCGTAGGTGTCGGCGGCACAGGTTCTGCTGAGGTCATCAGCTTGAAAAGGATGAATCCAATCGCCGAAAGGATAAGCAATGCCAGTGCGACGGTAATGAGCCCTCTGATAAGAGAAATAGACCACCGGGGAAGCTGGCGCGGGGGAGCTTCTGCTTCAGTCTGGGTTACTCCTCCGACGAGTGAAGCGCCGCACATCAGGCACGTTGTTGCCAGGCTTGCCACCCGTGAGCCACAAACCGGACAGTAGCGCGGCTCTTCGGTTGACCTGGTAAAGTTATCCGATTCCTCCATAGCCTCGTCACCTTCTCGAGCGCCAGATAGAGATGATAAGCCATATGCCCAACAGGCTTACAAAAATAAATCCGATAATGACCAGGATCGTCGCCAGGTTTCCAATCTCACCCAGCTTGAAGGCCGGGATGAGCAAGGCCAGTCCGACGATGAGCGCGGAGAGCAGCATACTCAAAGAGATCCGATTGGCCAGCCTGTCTGCTCTGGTCAACGCCTCTTGAAGCCCGATGTGTCTGAGTTGCACTTCTACCTCTCCGCGCTCTATGCGTTCCAGGACCTGGGAGCCAACACGCGGGATCGTCCGTGTCAATGTTGCCCAGTCATCAATTCCTCTGACAAGTGGCCAGCCCCAAGATCGCGGTGACAGCATCTGCCACATGAAGCGACGCACATAAGGCTCGGAGACGGCAAAGATGTCGAATTCCGGGGCCAGCTTCAGGCCCACACCCTCCATCATCGCCAGGGTTTTGCCAAGCAACCACAGGTCAGATGGCAGGCGCAGGTGATGGCGGAAAGCGATGGGCATCACATCTTCAATCACCTCGCGGGCGCGTATGGAGCCCAGCGGCATACCGTGATACTTGCGCAGCAGGCGCGCAATATCTCGCTGCAAACCCGCGCGATCTAACCGGCCGCCTGCCACCCCCAACCTGACCAATTGGTCTACAATCCCCTCTTCGTCCATCTGCACGGCGACGATGTAGAGACGCACCAGTTGTGAACGCACCCGCCGGGTCAGATGTCCCACCATGCCGAAGTCCATAGCACCGATGACCTCACCCGGCATCACGACGAAATTGCCCGGATGAGGGTCGGCATGGAAGAAGCCATCTTCCAACACTTCTTTGACGATCATCCGTGCCGCGTGAAGAGCGATACGATAGCGGTCGTAACCGGCGGCCTCTAAAGCAGGGATATCGTCGAGCTTAATGCCGCTGATGCGTTCCAGTACCAGGAGGCGACGGGTGGTAAAATCCCAGTAGATCTTTGGGATGTACAGGAAGCGTTCGTCAGCAAAGTTCTCACGGAAGCGCTCGGCATTGCGTCCCTCCCGGTAGAAATCCAGTTCAGCGCGGAGTGTGGAGGAGAATTCTTCTATGATGCCTGTCAGGTCGTAGATTTCCCCCAAGGAGGTTCGTTCCTGAACCAGCCTGGCCAGATCGAACAGAATTTCCAGGTCGGTCTCGATCTGGGTGGAGATGTTGGGACGCTGGACTTTCACCACCACACGTTCGCCGCCGGGCAGGGTCGCAGCGTGTACCTGGGCCAGCGAGGCGGCCGCGATAGGACGGGGGTCGAAGTGGATGAATATCTCTGCCAATGGTTTGCCCAGCTCGCTTTCAAGCTGTGGCCGCACCTGCTCCCAGGGGGCAGGGGGCACGCTATCTCGAAGCCTGGCAAGCTCTTCAATATAGGCGGTTGGTAAGAGGTCAGGGCGGGTGCTCAGCACCTGTCCCAGTTTGACAAAGGTCGGCCCCAGCTCCTCCATCGCCATACGCAGTCGTTGGGGCATGCCAGGAGGAGCAGTCGCCGGTCTGTCGCCACGCATCAGGCGCCGGGGCAGGGAGAGGTACGGCAATAACTCCAAAGTGTTCACCAGTTCGCCGAAACCGTGCCGTATGAAGACGCGGGCTATCTCGCGGTAGCGCTGGAGGTGTCTGACACTGCGGACAGGTGAACGTACCATACAGGTATTGTACCACAAACAGGGAATAGAGGGAATAGAGGTAATTATGTGACTGTTCAACCGTCGATAAAATTGGTGTATAATCAGGGGTAGAGTCAATGAGTTTTCAAATAAGGGGTCAAATTAGGGACTTCAGCCGTATTTTCCGCCTGAAGGCTCGAC
>DAOTYA010000057.1:0-9534 GCA_034435075.1 Anaerolineae bacterium | reverse complement strand
GAGGCTTTAGCCGGCACAAACGCGGCACAAACCGGCTAAAGTACCCTTACCTACCCGACTCCGGGCGGGAAAAGCGGCGTCGGCGTAGCCCAAATCGCTTCTGCTTCGAACACCCTGAATAAGTTACATTTGTACTTAAAAGGGCTTGGGTGTACAATATAGTAAGGCCATGTAGTGCCTGCCCTGGAGTATGCATCGGAGACATCTCGGTTGCTTTGCTTAAGGAGGTCTCATGAGTGGAAAAGCAGGACTGAAAGCTGGATTAATCGGAGCTGCGGTGATTCTCGTACTGACACTGCTTGGTCAAATCAGAATTAAGGGCCTTAATTGTGTGTGCTGTCCTGTCACACTGCTTGCTTACGCCGGTATTGGTGTCCTGGCAGGTTTCTTTCTCACGCCACCACGAACGGCTGGCAGTGGGGCAGGGGCAGGGGCAATCGCTGGACTGCTCAGCGGTGCGCTCGGCGGTCTGGTATGGATCATTGCCATACTTATCCAGATGCGCACAATGAGCGCAGCGGATATTCTCTCCGCCATGCCTCCAGAGACGTTAAGGCAGTTGCAAGAGTCCGGCATAGACCCGCAGGTACTCGCTCTACTTTCAGGGACAGGCGGAGCGGCCTTAGCCGGCGGCATGTGCTGTCTGACAAGCCTGGCATCGGGCGCCGGTCTGGGCGCTATCGGGGGCGCTGTCTTCTCCGCTCTCAAACCAGATCAGGCGATCACCAACTGATAAATTCAATGTCAGGGACATCACCCACCAACCGCCCCTCACCTGAAGCAGATAGCCCCACTTCGGATGAACGGGGTGCGTCTTTATCCGCCCTTTATCGGCAAGAGGCGACAAGAGAGCTTTTCCATAACAGGAGCTTCAGGCTGCTGTGGGCCGGTCAACTGCTCTCACAAATAGGCGATCAGTGCCTGCTGGTAGCTGTGATCACGCTGTTATCAAGGCTCTCCTCTTCGCCTATCGCCATGCTCATCCCGGCTCTCTCGATCGCCATCCCCCAGATCGTTTTCGGGCTGGTCGGCGGCGTTGTGGCCGACCGGTGGAATCGCAAGCGCACCATGATCTGGTCCGACCTGATACGCGGCTGCGTTGTCCTGGCTGTCCTGCTGGTGCGCAGGAGTGGCGACTTGTGGATACTCTATCTCGTGGCAGCAGGCCTGGCGCTGGTAGGTGTCTTCTTTTATCCGGCGCGGAACGCGGCCATCCCCACCCTCGTGTCGCCTGAGTTGCTGATCAGTGCCAACAGTCTTATCCAGGGGAGTTACATCATCGCGATGATCCTTGGGCCTGCAGTCGCCGGTGTAATGGTTGAACTGTGGGCGCCGGGTGTCATAATTTTCGACAGTTTCACCTTCTTCGTTTCCGCTCTGGTCATAGCTGTCATTTACATCCCTCCGATAGCTGCCGGGCCAATAGCCGCTGCTGCGGGCAGCAGTGTATGGGAGGATCTGAAAGCAGGCCTCAGGTTTATCGTGCACAGCCGCGCCATGCGTACGGTCCTGTTCATCACTGCCCTGGCCACACTGGGGATCGGGGCGATTGTGCTGCTGGCCATTCCCCACCTTAAAAAGCAAATCGAGGCCAGCGGTATAGAATACGGGATCGCAATGAGTATGCTGGGGGTAGGGTCCGTATGGGGAGGAGTGATGGTAAACCGCCTGTCGCGGCGGCTCTCCACGAACACAATTGTAGGTGGGATGCTGATGCTGGCAGGGGTGGCGATCATTGCCTTTGCTTTCGCGCCGAATTACACCGTCGTGCTGGTGAGCATTACCATCACCGGGATGTGCGTTGTGATGGCACGAGGTGCGCTGGACACCATCGCGCAGACACTTTCACCCGACGAGATGCGCGGGCGGGTCCTGGCGGCGGTCAATCTGATCGTGGTCACAGCCACGGCTATGGCTGAGGGATTTTCGGCTCTGCTGGGCCATTTCCTGGGCATCCAGATCGTTTTCGCCGGAGCCGGCATCTTAACGGTGTTGGCAGGTATAGCTGCCACCGCCGTTCTGCGGGGAGCAGCCCGCCTGGTGCGTGCCAGGATGTTGATCGGCATCACACATAATATGTAAGGAGGCCTGTGATGACACCTTTTGTCCCCCAGGTGCTTGACAAAAGTGAGATCGAGGCCTTGCTCCAGGAAGTCAGCGCCGAAGAAATCGCCCAGGCCCGCCATTTATCGCTTGTGCCATTCCATACCACCATCCTCTACCGGGGCGAGCCGGGCGGTGCCATAGTGTATGATTACGACGGCAAGGCCTACATAGACTGCACCTCCCAGGCCTGGACACTCAATGTGGGCTATTGCCACCCGGATGTACTGGCGGTCGCCGTCGAACAGATGAAGTACCTGACCCATGTCCGCTATGGCTATCCCACCATACCCCGCATCAAGCTGATCAACCGCCTCTCCACCTTTCTCCCGGGCGAGCCACGCAAAGTCTGCCTGAATGTTCAGGGGGGAGGTGCGACCATTGAGGCAGCGATGAAGCTGGCAATGATTAACAAACCCGGCGCCGACGTGTTCCTGGTCGCCTCGCACGGCTATCATGGGGCATCGCTGGCCACGCTGACGGCCAGCCAGTATTTCCCTGTGGTCACGCGCTTCCCATGCTTCGGGCGAGAACACTTCGTGCGCTTCCCTTATCCCTACTGCTACCGCTGCCCGGTGGGTGAAACAGGGTATGAGAGTTGCGGGCTGGCCTGCCTGGAGCTGGTAGAGCAGGCCATCCGTGGTGTCAACGGCACCGTCGCCGGCCTGATTATCGAGCCTATGCAGGGGGCCGGGGGGCAGGTGCCGACCCCGCCAGGTTACCTGGCCGGGCTGAAAGAAATCTGCCAGCGCCATGACATTTTCCTCATCTTCGACGAATGCCAGACCGCCTTCGGCCGCATTGGCGCTATGAGTGCGAGCGAATACTATGGTGTCTACCCGGATATGCTCGTGCTCTCTAAAGGTCTGGGCGGTGGATTCCCGATTGGTGCACTCATCGCCAGGCCTGACCTGCGGGGCTTCACCGTCGCAGAGGAGCATACCACCTTCGGGTCCGATCCCCTGCCCTTCGCAGCCGCCCTGGCCTCAATAGCACTTATCGAGAGGCTGGGACTCTGCGCCAGAGCACGCGCCCTGGGTGAACAGGCCACCAGTTACCTGCGCCGGCTTCAGGAAACGCATGAACTCATCGGGGACGTGCGCTGTCCGGGCCTGTTCATCGGTGTCGAGCTGGTGGAGGACCGACAGAAGACACCGGCGACAGAGCGGGCAGCTGCGCTTGTGGAGATGGCAAAACAATTGGGCGTGATCCTGGATGTAAGCATGCCTGAGATCATACGGGGGCGGTTGACCATGCGCAACGTCATCAAGATCAAACCGCCACTAACCATCACCCAGGAGCAATTAACACAGGCACTCGAGGTGTTCAAAGTGTGCCTGGAAAAGGTCGCCAGGTTACCGGAAGAAGCGAAACGAAGGATTGCCGAAGAGTTAATGAAAGCGGCAGGGGTGTGATATGGAAGGCCGGGGATATATCATTGCCCATGATGTGGGCACAGGGGGCAATAAAGCTATACTCGTAGATACCGATGGGAACATTGTGGCTCGCGCCTTCTGCCCTTACCTGGTGCACTACCCACGTCCTGACTGGGCTGAACAGGATCCGGAGGACTGGTGGCAGGCAGTCGCTACAACTACCCGCCAGGTTATGGACCAGGCAGGCATCGCACCACGGGAAGTCCTGGCGATGGTCTATGCCACCCAGATGCTGGGCATCGTCCCGATGGGCAGCGACGGCCGGCCTCTGCGTCCTGCCATCATCTGGCTGGACGGGCGTGCGCCTGAACAGGCTGCCCGTATCATGCGCAAATTCCTGGGCAGGCGTATCTTTGCCGCAATCGCCGGAGCAGAGATCTCCGGAAAAGATGGCCTTCCCAAACTGCTCTGGCTCAAGGAAAACGAGCCGGAAGTTTACTATAAAATGCGTTGCTTCCTGGATGTCAACGGTTATCTGACTTACCGTGCTACCGGCCGCATGGTCTTTGAATGGTCGTGCGCCTCCGCGTTCGGCCTGGACCTGAAGAAAAAAGACTGGTTGCGATCCATAATCCGCTACGTCGGGCTGGACACCGGCAAATTTCCGCCGCTGGTGCGCTCTGTTGATCGGGTTGGAGGGCTGACCACGGGAGCAGCACAGGACTGCGGTCTGTTGGAGGGAACGCCGGTTTTCGGTGGTGGTGGTGACGCACCTATGGCAGCGGTCGGTGCGGGTGCGGTTAACGAAGGCGATGGTCACATCTATCTCGGTACCTCAGGCTGGGTCGGCGTTGTCACCCGCAAGACCCCTACCGGAAGGCATGGTGTCGCCACCATCCACTCCGCCGATCCCGCCAAAGCGCTCCTCTTCGCGGAGATGGAAACGGCGGGCGCGTGCCTGAAATGGATCGCCGATCAGTTCTACCGCCATGAACAGGCTGACCCTGCCATTCCTAACGTGTACGCCTTAATGGACGAAGATGTGGAGACCATCCCTCCCGGCTCCGATTTCCTGGTCTGCACGCCGTGGATGTACGGCGAGCGGGCACCCGTATCAGACACATGGGTGCGCGCGACGTTCTTCAATATCAGCGCCGACCATCGCCGTGAACATCTCCTGCGGGCGGTCTATGAAGGCGTGGCCTATAACCTGCGCTGGATGATCGAGATCGTGGAACGTACCTTCGGCTTCCCACTGCCGGTATTACGTGTCATCGGCGGGGGAGCGCGCGGCGCGCCGTGGATGCAGATCATCGCAGACGTGACCGGCCGCCGCGTGGAAACAGTCGCACACCCCCAGGAGGCGGGAGCAGTGGGAGCTGCGCTGACCACCGCTGTTGGCCTGGGCATCTATCCCGACTTCGAGGCACTGAAGCACGTGATACGTGTAACACGGGAGTTCCACCCCAGGATAGAGTACGGTGGTATGTACAATCTACTGTACGCAAGCTACCGCCGCCTGTATAACTCTCTGCGCAGGCTATACAAAGACGTCAATGAGGTCAGGTTTGGAGCTTCTGAAAGGCTGATCTCATAGATGGCTCAGACCATGGCAGCAGATTCGCGACGGTAAAGCAGGAATCCCACTGTATGTGCAGATGGAATGCCCTGCCGGCCCGGCAACAGAAGCAGATCAGGCAAGCCGGGCAACTTGGGACGAGATCGTAACTGCCTACCCCTGCCGACTGAAGTCGCCCACTTTGGGCCTTCGGCCAGCGGTCGGCCTGCACCGACCGTTATTTCCGCGTCGGCGCAGATGCCCGTAAAGGTCGCTTCCCAATCGGCACACAGCGGCAGGCAGCCGGGCAGGTAATTACACGAGATCGCATAAGAGTTAGCGTCAGGAGGTAAAAGATGGACAGGACTGCTGAACTGGAAGCGCTGCCGGTGGCCCTGCCCGAGGGCGTGGACTACGACGAGTACATTATAGGCACCTATCTGGCCTCGTTCCCGGCTGGTGTTCCTGTCCCCAGCCTGGCTCCGGCCCTCGCGATCGAGCAATCAACGGGCACCTGGGTGCCTGTGCCTGGTGAGACCCCTGAGGTGCGCTGCCGCCATGTGGCCAAGGTCATCGGCGTCTACGAAGCGCCCGATTTTGAGTTTACCGTCCCCTCAGGGCTGGAGATGCGTGACTATATCATCCAGATAGCCTTTCCCTGGGTCAACGTCGGCCACCAGATTCCCATGTTGCTGACGACGGTGGTTGGCAACATTTCAATGGGAGGACAGATCAAGCTGCTGGACCTGCGCCTGCCGCGTAAGTTTGTGGAAGGTTTCCAGGGGCCTAAGTTCGGTATCCAGGGCATCCGGAAGATACTCGGTGTGCCTGATCGCCCGCTGCTTAACAATATGATCAAACCATGTACCGGTTACACACCCGAGGTAGGAGTCGAGCTGTTCCGGGCTGCCGCACTGGGCGGGTGCGACATCATCAAGGATGATGAATTGCTGGCCAATGCCTCTTTCAATGAAGTCCAGGCCCGGGTGAAGCTTTATATGGAAGCCGAGCGGCAGGTCTACGAAGAGACCGGCGAGCATACCCTGTACACGGTTAACATTACTGATGAAGTACCCAAAGTCTTCGAGAATGCGCGACGGGCCGTGGAGCTGGGTTGCAATGCCATTATGGTCAACTACCTGGCCACCGGCTTTCCGGTATTGCGCGCCCTGGCGGAGGACCCAGCCATTAACGTGCCCATCCTGGCACATATGGACGTGGCCGGGGCGTACTATATGTCACCGTACCACGGTGTCAGCTCTCACCTGGTGCTGGGCAAACTTCCTCGTCTGGCCGGTGCCGACATCGTGGTCTTTCCTGCACCCTACGGTAAAGCCCCGGTCATCAAGGACAAGTTCATCAATGTGGCGCGCAACCTCTCTTTCCCGTTCTACCACATCAGGCCTGCTTTCCCGATGGCTTCCGGCGGCATCACCCCTTCGATGGTCCCACGGGTGATGCAAGACCTGGGCCATGACATCGTGATCGGCTCCGGGGGCGGCATCCATGCCCATCCTCAGGGGCCGATAGCCGGGGGAAAGGCCTTTCGTCAGGCGATCGAGGCTACAATGAAGGGAATACCTCTCAAGGAGGCAGCCAAAGAGTACCCGGAGCTGGCAGCCGCGCTCGAGACATGGGCTGACCCGTTCGGGAAGGGCATTTCGCTTTAGGCATATTCCAGCAGCAGACAGGGAGAGAGGTGATATGAACGTCATTGTGATCAGCTCAAGTCCTAACAAAAATGGGTTGACCGCTGCGTGCGCCGCTGCCGCTGCCGAAGGGGTTCGGCTGGCCGGCGGGCAGGTCGAAGAAGTGTGGCTCAACGACCTTAAGGTCGGGATGTGTCAGGCGTGTAACAACGGCTGGGGCACCTGTCTCTCTTACCATGAATGCCAGGTAGAGGACGATTTCCAGCCTCTTCACGCACGCGTTCTCGCTGCGGATGCGCTCGTGCTAGTTACGCCGGTATACTGGGGCGGGATGAGCGAATCGGCCAAAGCTTTCACCGACCGGTTGCGCCGCTGTGAGGGCACACGCAGCAGCGATGGTATAAAAGGGCTGGCCGGCAAACCGGTCATCGCCGTTGCTGCGGCTGGTGGGAGCGGTGGGGGCATGATCACATGCCTGCTCACAATGGAGCAGTGGATCTACCATGTAAGGGCGCGTGTATGGGACCTCATACCGGTGAACCGCTGGAGCAGGGAGTACAAACTGGTCGCCATCCGTGAGGCAGCGCGCGCTATGGTGAGGGAGGGTCAGACCTGATGAGCAGGACAGCGCTCCATCTCGGTGCCGCCTTCTACCCCGAACACTGGCCGGAGGAGCGCTGGCCGGAGGACATTCACCTGATGCGCGAGGCGGGCCTGACCGTCGTGCGCATGGGAGAGTTCGCCTGGTCATCGCTTGAGCCTTCCTCCGGCGAGTTCCACTTCGAATGGCTTGAGCGGGCCATCTCATTGCTGGCAGACACCGGTATCCTCACCGTGCTCGGCACACCCACCGCCGCACCACCTGCCTGGTTGACGCAGGCGTACCCGGAGATCTTTGCGGTGGACGAGTACGGCCGCCGCGCTCAACATGGCAACCGCTGTCACTACTGTGTCAACTCACCGGCCTTTCACGCTGCCGCCGTCCGCATCGTCAGCGCTATGGCTCAGAGGTTTGGCGCCAATCCCAATGTCATCGGGTGGCAGCTTGATAACGAATATAACCGGGTTTGCTACTGCGACCGCTGCCGCAGGCTCTTCCAGGAGTATCTGGCCTGCAAATACGGCACACTTGATGAACTGAACAGGCGATGGACAACCGCTTACTGGAGCCAGACTTATTCATCCTGGGAACAGATACCGATTCCTGTCGGCCAGCACAATCCCGGCCTGATGCTGGAGTTCAAACGATTCGTCACGGAGAGCTACCGTAAGTTCCAGCGGCTGCAGCTCGATGCTTTGCGGCCTCACCTGCGGCCGGATGTGTGGGTAACGCATAATTTTATGGGCTGGTACAACGGCTATGACCACTATGTGATGAGTGAAGAGCTTGACCTGGCCTCCTGGGACTGGTATGTGGGCAGCGGGCACAACGATTATCTGAAAAGCGGCGCCGCACATGAGCTGGTGCGGGGGTTCAAACGGCGCAAATTCTGGTTGATGGAGACGCAACCGGGCTGTGTCAACTGGTCTCCTGTCAACAATGCTCTGAACCGTGGAGAGGCCCGCGCTATGGCCTGGCACGCAGTTGCCCACGGAGCCGATGCCGTGCTTTACTGGCAGTGGCGCCCGGCGCTGAACGGACAGGAACAGTATCACGGCAGCCTGGTTGATCAGTCAGGCCAGCCACGCCCTTTCTACGAAGAGGTGCGCCGCCTGGGAGAGGAGTTTGCTGGACTGGCCGGCCTGCTTGAGGGGAGTGTACTGGCTCCCGCCCGCGTGGCCATACTCAACTGCTACGAGAGCCGCTGGTCCATAGAATGGCAGCCACATCACCGCGACTTCGATTATGTAGCGCACCTGCTCCACTACTACAGGCCCATCGCTGCCCGCAACGTCCCGGTCGAAATTGTCTCCGCCGACGCGCCACTCAAAGACTACAGACTGGTGATCGCTCCCGCGCTGTTGATCATGACCGAGACGCGGGTGGCGGAATTGAAGAACTTTG
The DNA here is from genome assembly GCA_034435075.1 of Anaerolineae bacterium. Classification (GTDB taxonomy): domain Bacteria; phylum Chloroflexota; class Anaerolineae; order B4-G1; family B4-G1; genus JAOAAG01. The sequence continues at coordinate 843 of DAOTYA010000057.1, read as the reverse complement.
TCGCGCGAGGCGGCAGATTGATCCTGACCCTACGCTGTGGAATGAAGGACGAATACAACGCGCTGCTCCCCTCGCGCCAGCCGGGTCCTTTGGCTGAGCTGGCCGGCGTTGAGGTCGAGGAATATTATGCCCTGGCTGAAGAAGTGCCCGTCAAGGGAAACTGGTTCTCCGGGGTCTCGCGCCTGTGGGCTGAGCGGCTGAAAAAGAGAGAGAACTCCTATACAACACCCATTGCTCGCTACGGACCATCCAACGGCTGGCTTGATGAGCAGCTTGCGATCACCGTGAACGCCTGGCGTACAGGCCTGGTGTACTATGTGGGCGCATATCTTGATGATGCTGCTCAGCAGGCGTTCATTGACCGCGTCCTCCTCGTAGCCGGCATCAGGCCGATACTGGAAGCCCCACCAGGGGTGGAGGTGCGCAAACTGGTGAAGGCCGAGGGAGGAGAGGAGATTTTCGTCGTCATCAACCATACCACCACTGAGCAGGGGATTAATCTACCGTGGCCTGCGCGTGAGCACCTGAGTGGATTCACGATCAAAGGTGATGTACGGCTGGCTCCCTACGGGGTCATCGTACTCACCAGGACCGGGGACACATAGCCGCCAGGTGACGTGGCAGTACGACGCTTCCCTGGGGTGTCCGTCATATTTTGCCCTGGTTCGGGCGTGGTCTGGAGGCCGGCCTGAGCCGGGTGGACGCAAAATGTGACGGACACCCATTTGTTGGGGTGTCCGTCACTTTTTTGCGCGAGAAGAGAGCGAGAGCAGGCTATGGCTGGCCGTGGCGACGTCAGTTGTAGGGCAACTGCGAGCAGTTGCCCTACATTGTGGCCGGTCG
>DAOTYA010000056.1:0-14461 GCA_034435075.1 Anaerolineae bacterium | reverse complement strand
GCGCATAGCCAAGAGATTGGCCAGAGCCTTGCGCCTCAGAATCAGTTATGCGAATAAGAAAGCCTGCAGAAAGGTGATGACAGGGATGCTACCTGTACGGTTTTTCGGATAGGTTCTTAGTGCCTATCCGAAAAACGTAACCGACGCATCCCTATGCGTCGGTATAAGCGGCATAGGGATGCCGCTTGTACGGTTTTTCGGATAGGCTCTTAGTACCAAGGTACACTTGCACCAGGGGTGCAAGATAATGTATAATGTGTATGGGCGTGATACTTTATGCCGGCTTCTGCCCGTTCAATCATGATCAGATTATGGAGTTATCAGGAGGAGGGTTGCATGAACCCGCGCAGGTTAATGTCAGCAGCGAAGGGGTGCTCTGATGGTCAGAGCTTCCTCGAGACTGCACTATTTTTGCCCCTCCTGCTGCTTTTCATCGCTGGCCTTATTGAGGTAGGAGTCTACGGTCTAAGCTACCTGACGCTCCTGGATGCCACGCGTGAGGCGGCCCGTTTCGGGGCCAACCTTGACCCTGAGTTGACCAGCAAGCATCCGTTGAATATGCATGGGGATCCTTTCCCCGATGTGCGCAGTATGAGCTACGGTGATCTGGTGACATTGTGCGGTACCGGCGAATCCACGAACTTCTATTACGAAGTAGCCTGCCTGGCCCTCCAGAACATACCCTCGGGCACCCTCAACATCGCGAATGGCGACGACATCGTCATCTCTGTTATCGGCGTGCTGCGAGGGCAGATCGCTTACCGGTGGCCGCTGACTCCCACCCACGCCCACCCTAACGACCAGCCGTATCACTTCCGGGGAGCGCTGGACGGGCCATTGAATCCATCCTGCACTATCACAAATACCTCAAACTGCCGTAGCTGGTCTCTTTACGGTAACCGGAGCTCGGCTATGGATAATGCGACCATACTGCGCAGCCTGAACGAGAATGCCCCGAACACCGGCTTTGTTATTGTTGAGGTCTTTCATGCCCACCCTCATTTCCTGGGCCTCTTCTCTATTGGTAACTTCATACCTGATCCGATCAATACGTGGACTTATTCGATCTTCCCCGTGCCGGCTGCTGAGCCAAGGGAATAACCGCTCTTAAGGAGTGTGAGTGATGAGTAAGCTTATCTGTGTGTTTCGCTCTCTCCGCACCGGACAGCGGGGGCAGACGCTGATTATCTTCACCTTTGCGCTGGTTGGCATGCTGGCCTTTGTGGGTTTGGTGACCGATGGGGCGTTGGTCTTTGTACATCAGGGTCACCTCCAGAGGGCTGTAGACGCCGGAGCGGTCATCGCAGCCAACCAGTACAGGGAGGGACGCGATGTACAACAGCTTTACGACGCGGTTGTGGAGACAATCAGGATGCAGCTCCCGGGAGTCCACAATGTGTGGATCTATTGGTGTAACCACGCCGAGGGCGCCGGGGCGGATAGCATAACCCCAATAGGCGGAGGGCCGGCTTATGACCCTCACGACCCCGATCTCTGCTTTCCTCCCGGCAGCACGACGGCGCGCAAAATCATCAGGGTCGTGGCGGAATTTCCGGCACCACTGTTCTTCATGCGCCTGATCATAGGTCAGGACTATGTGATGCTGAGGGCTGACGCCCAGTCCGAAGCCGCTGTGCTTAATCTGGTATTGTTGATTGATACCTCTGAGTCTATGGCCTATGATACATGCCCCCCCAACATGCCCGAGCCTGACTTTTTCGCCTGTCTGGAAGCATGCCGCGCAGCCGGTACCTGTCAGCCCTTTGACTCACCCAACGCTCCGGCTGTACCCTCGGTGCGTTGGGCGGCATATGAGTTTGTGGACTCGTTGATGCGTGACCGTGTGGACCGTGTCGCCATCTACCACTTCGACAAGGTGCCGGTGATCACACGCTCGGTCGAAGTGCTGCAATGCGATGCGCCGGAGGGTGCCGTCATCACTGTGACCATAGAACCCGGCAGCGGTCGCATTACCCCACTCACCTCGGATAAACAGGTCGTGCTAAATGCCATACTGCGTGGGCAGGGCAATTACAATGACCCGCTGAATCCCTATGTCCGCCCTCCTGCTTATGATCCTGTGACAGGTGTACGGTGTACAGAACCCACGCATGTCGGCGGGGCTTACGGCCAGGAACCGGGCTACCCGGAGCCATGGGGCTATGGTTACCGGTGGGCCTCCACTAACCTGGGGGGTGGACTGCGCGAGGCTATCGCCGAGCTGGTCAACAACGGCAGCACTGATGCTGCGGTATGGATCATCGTTGTACTGAGCGATGGCGCAGCCAACGCTACCGACCAGGCATCTGATCAGAATGGCTGGTGGACCTGTCCTTCACCTGCAGGAAGCGGCGGACCCAATTACCGCAACTCTGATTATGGACCGTTCTGTCGTGATCCGGAGCGCGATGGTGTGGTAACACGCCATTGTCCATCCCAGGAGGTGTGTAACCGACGCGATCCCTGGTACACCAATCCCGGCTTCGTGTACGATGAGTGGAAGTATGATGCCGACGATTACGCCCGGGATATAGCCGACCTGGCCTCCTCATATGGCATCGCGATCTACTCGATCGGCTTCGGTCCTTATGTGCACCGCGAATCGCGCGGCCGTCCGGATGCCGGCGAGCGTCTGCTGCGCTACCTGGCCGATGTCGGCGACGATGGCGATCTTAAAACAGCTCCTTGCGGCAGCGATTACTACTGGGATGATGTGGTTGTGGACCCTGTACCGGCGCAGGGTGAGGACTGCGGCAACTACTATTATGCTGAGGACGCACACGACCTGGAAAATGTGTTTGAGAGCATTGTCTCCCGTATCTTCAGCAGGCTTATCCACTAGCAGTTGAGACTCCGGAAGTCTGCTGGCCGTCGGGATGTTTAGGGCGGGGTAGAGGAGCGTTGTGAGATGAAGGGATTATCTCAAAAGGAACGACGTAAAGGGCAGGCGTTGGTAGAGTTCGCCCTGATTCTCCCCCTTGTATTGTTGATATTGTTCGGGGTGATAGAGTTTGGGCGCATCTTCCATGCCTGGCTGACCGTCGAACATTCGGCACGTCAGGGTGCCCGTTATGCCGTCAGCGGCGAGTATAACGCCGACTACTGCGCGGAAGTGGCCGGCCTGCTGCAGGCACAGGACCCTCATACCCCTTCGTACCTGGAGATGGACCAGTGTGTGGAGGAGAACGGGCAGCTGGTCTGCGATCAACCGGTGGATTGCCGGGTCCTCTCCAACGCACCAGGGGTAAACCGGGTCAATCCGGACGATCACTGGTACTATCAGAACGTCTCAGCCCGCTTGCAGGACGCCGCACGCCTCTACTCTGTGCGCGATGTCGCGCGCAATGCAGCCAGCAGCATCGCCATAGACCCGGATGTGTCGGGGGACATCACGCGCGGTATCGGGGGCAACCCTGAGGCTCGCGGTTATTTCCGTGTCACCGTATGCAGCACCCGCGAGGGCTTTTTGTTCGACCGTAACAATATCTACGGCCACGGACGTAACGCCTGCATCTACGACCCTACGCCTGCGGACATCGCCAACGGTGACGAAAGCGTTATGGACGATGCCGGCGGGCCTAACGACCGGGTGGTGATTGTCGTGCGCTTTAACCACCCGCTGATCACCCCCATCCGGAGCATCGCTGACAACGAGGGCAATTTTATCCCCCTGGCTGCTTTGCGTGAGATGGTCGTCGAGCGCTTCCGCACGGCACGTGTTATCGGGCTGCCGCCGGCGTTCGATATCCCCTCGCCGCCCACGCCCACGCCCCTGCCCCCCGCTCCTCCTGTGGGCCAGATCATTCGCCCTATCGAGGGTGAACCCTGTATCACCAGTACCCTCATCCTTCAGGCGCGGGCCTGCGATCCGGATGATATACCCGGCGGGGATGGGACAACCTGCGACCCCAATGTGTACAATGGTGTAGGCATTGATCGGGTGCGCCTGTGGGTGAGAGACCCATCTGGGGCCAATGTTCAGGATTGGACGGATTTCCAGGTCGAATACTGCGGCAACGGGGGTAACGAAAACCCATGCCCGGCCATTGATCTCTCGCAGGGCCGCTGGCCAGGTGGCAGACCGGTCATCGGTGGGCGTCATACCCTTTACGTGATCGTCACTGACGATGACGGTGAGCAGATCACGCTAATGCGCGATTTTGACGTCTGCATATATCCCAGGTGCGAGGACATCGAATTGAGCTGGTACGGCTTCTATGAGAACGATAATGCCACCTTCACCATCCGCAACAAGACCAACTACGAGTTCCTCGCCACCCGGATGAGGGTGTGGTGGCCTTACTCGGGCAGCCAGCCCCGCCTGAGTTATATCCGTATGGCGGAGGTTGGTGGTTCATGGACCACGATAGCCGATCCTAACCCCGATGTGGCGCCCTCGCCGCCCAGCATTCCGCCTGCCGATATCACCTCCTTTGCGGGCGGCTCGGCTTCCATCCGCACATTACCGCCCAACAGCGGGGCGCGCTGGATAGATGAGGACTTCAACCAGGACCTCACCGGGTATAATCCATACGATTTCCGGCTGGAAGTGACCCTCCAGACCGACTTCGGCTATCAGTGCGTCGTGGAGGCGCGCGGGCCAGACATCCCGTGCGAATGCGATGCCCTGATCGTGGACACGAATCGGATGGTCCAGTTCGGACATGACGGTTACGGTCCCCGTCGTGACTGGCTCGTCTCTGGAGCGGTCGAGAATGTGAGCGGCTGCATAGCATGGCTCAAGGGATTGGCAATCGAATGGCCTGCCAGTGAGATGTATCCTGGTGGAGCGTCGTTTATCAACCAGGTGCAGATGCCCAGCATAGTTGACGCTCCCACGATCCACAGCGGTGATGGATATGGGAGCCCATGGTCGGCTGAATGGGGCTCGCGGGAGCGCAACCGTACTTTCTTCTTCCGGGAGCCTCACTGGCTGGCATTCGATTTCGACGGAGCGACCACACCGAACCTGCGGGACATGGGGCTCCCGCTCTCGCCTGCACCGGATAATTTGCTTGACTCCTCAGCAAGCGGGTATAATGCCAGCTCCTCCAGCAGTAGTCTTAACGATAACATCCTCCACCCTGACCAGTTCGATGTGGAGATGACCATCGTTTTCGGCGAATCTGGAGGCGGGGCCACATGCACGAAGAGCTTCACCCCTCGCCAGAAAGGCCCATATATCCGCCTGAACTCGCCCAAGGCAGTTGGTTCTCTGCCCGGCGGTCTGGGGAGTTACCTGATGCGCCCATCTCATTTGCCGGGGACAGTCGGTGTGCCAGTCACGTTTGGCGACGCGAGTGACGCCGTGACTGACACACTGGTGATAGACGTAAGCGCGTTCGACCGTGATTACGGCGACGGCGCAGCAAGCGGTACCGGCATCCGTGAGGTGGCTCTCTGGGTGGAGGGGCCGGAGAATCAACCTGCATACTACGGCGGCTCAGACGGCCCGGATTATAACCTGCTGCGCCCGGGCAGCTCGAAGGACTGGTACTATCTGACCAGTGCTCCTTACCAGGTGACCTTTGACCTGAGCAGCGGCTTCTGGCCTAATGGCAGCCACGTCATCAGCGGTACTCACTACCTCTATATCCGCGCGATGGACCGGGACGACACGAACGCCCTGAGTTACCTTAGCCCCGTGGACTATCAGGAACGTCTGTTCACGCTCCTGGTAGTGCCATTCGAGGTCCATGACACCAGTTGCGGCAGCCTGAAGTACAATAACGAGCTGTTCTTCACAACCTCAACAAGCTCGAATGCCGACCGGCATACGCTGGTTGGACCGATTACCAACACCACCGGCTATGAGGCGGTGCTCAACGAGGCCTACTATTACTGGCCGATCAGCGAACTATACGGATCCGGCCGCAAGATAGATAATATCAAGCGCTTTGCCTCTGGCAGTTCATATACCATTCATAACGGCGACGGCACTGCCTCTCCCTGGCGCGTAACGAGTGGCTGGCAGTCGGGCCGCCAGATCGCGAACGGTGAGACCAGCACTTACGCTTTTTACGTCAGGAATCTTAACTATCCTGACATCGGGGCAATCCTGGACCTGCCTCCAAACCCGTGGAATCCGGATGGAAACCGTATGGCCCCTGCCGCCAGCTACATAGCTTACTCTGCAAATAACCCGTTCTACAGCGGCTCGGGACGTCAATACAGCCTGGGTGGAAATATCATTCATCCGGCTTCCTTTGACCCGGCAACTTTACGCATGGACCTGTCATTTGGGACCAGTTGCTGGCTCACCTTTGACAAACGGCGCGAGGGGCCGGCCATTCGCCTGTATTCGCCTGCGCCTGTGTCCGGCGAGCTGTCCTACTACCCGCCTTACTATCTCTCGCACAGCTACCCATATCCTTACTACATCCGGCCGGCTGTGGCTGCCAGGTACAGCTCCGCTCCGGCACCTGACCCGTCCAACGTATATGAAGCCGGAGAGTCCATCACCGTCCGGGCGGATATCTGGGACTCCGATTTCGGCGGTGTGGGCACCGCCGCGGGCACCGGCATCCAGGAGGTGGCTCTCTACATCGTCGGTCCGAACAGCCAGAACGGCTATTACAACCTGCTGGCCTCAGGCGACGGGCGGAATTGGTATTATGTCTCCGCTGCCAATGCTGCCAGCGGCATCACGCTGGTCTCCAACCTCTCCGCTGCGTCCACCTGGCCTGGTAGTGGCAGAAGGGTGGTCAACGGCCGTTACTACATCTTCGTGCGGGCGATGGACACCGACGATAGCACGACGGTCGGAGGGTATACACGCCAGCCGTTGCTGACCCTGCTGGTGACCTCTTTTGACGTGAATGTGCCCGGCGCCGATCCCGATCCCACGCCCACACCGATTCCCACAGCGGTGCCGACGCCCACCAATACGCCTACCAACACGCCGACGCCGACACCCACGCGGACGCCCACCGGTACACCGACCAACACGCCCACGCCGACGCCAACGCGCACACCGACGCGTACGCCCACGCGGACACCGACCAATACACCGACCGCCACACCGACGCCCGGCCCCTCTCCGACGCCTACGCGGACACCCACAAGAACGCCTACGCCGACGCCGACGCGCACACCGACCAACACGCCGACGCGTACGCCGACGCGCACGCCGACCAACACGCCTACACGGACACCGACCAATACACCGACCGCCACACCGACGTACGGCCCATCACCAACGCCTACACGGACACCTACCAGGACGCCGACGCGCACGCCGACCCAAACCCTGACACCTACGATGACGGGGACGCCCACGCGCACGCCGACCAACACGCCGACGCGGACACCGACACTCACACCGACTCAGACACCCACTATGTCACCAACACCGACGGGCACCCCCACACCAACCAAGACGCCAAGAATAGGTGGAGGCGATTGATGAGGCGGGGTTCTGATTTGCTCTCAGGATAGGAGTACTTGATCAGACGAAACTGGGTACACATAATCTATACCTTCCTTCTGGGGGGATTGCTGACGTTCGGGCTGCTATACCTGATAGCAGCCCGAACTGCGCGTTACGTGCCGGCCTCTGCTGCCGGCGAGCAGCAGCCGTCCGGGCCATTGCAGGCGTTTCTGTACAGTCGCGTCCAGACCGTGACTCTGCACGCCCCCATGCTTTCCAATATCTATGCCACCAGGTTCACCACCACTTTCGAGATTCGTATCTTCGATTACGTACTTGGTGACCTTTTGTACTATCCATCCGATGCCATCACCATCGCCGCTTCCTGTGAGGCGGAGCCTCCCTGCCAGGTCCTGTGGACGCGCGATGAGAGCGGCGAGCCGGCGGTGGTCTTCACCGGTACAGGGAAAGGCAACGTCTATCTGGCCTATGACACGTGGAGCCGCGCCTTTCGCCCCGTGGATTCCCCGCTAATCACTCTTTCCTATCCTGTTGGTCCACGCAGCACCCACTACCATATTGCTATCACCAACACCATTATTTTTACGCGCGGTACCAAGCTCCACCCGCTCTGGAAGTTAAGTTCGGCGGAGCCCGCCGGTTACCTCTACGATGAGCAGGCACGTCTTGTGCGATGGATATTGACCGATACCCCTCGTATTACATTCACTCTGACCCTGAGCGAGCCGCTGCTGGGATCGAACCTGGTGATCGAGCGCTTTGCTATGGCACCACGCTCGCCCGGACACAATGAGCAGGTGCACTACACGGTCACCGTGCGTAATGTGGGCTTCTCCCGCACACGGGGCGTGCTGGCAGAATTGCTGGTCAGGCCGCTATCTTCAGGCCCACCGGTCGTGCTGACCGATCATGTAGGTGGCTGGTATACTTATGCTATGGATGCAATGTTCAAATGGGAGGGCTCTGATCACTGGTGGCCGGGGCTGGAGCCAGGAGGGGTGATAACCGGCAGCACTGTGCTGACCTGGCCGGAGAGATGTGAGCAACAGCCGTGCGGAGTGTGGGCCAGGGTGGACCCGAGTTATCTGGGGCTTGGGGAATCTTATGACTGGTTTGGCTACATACCTGAGGGCTTCGAGTGTGCTCTGAACGAGCGCCACCTGCCCACCTGCGCGGAGGAAAACAACAATATGAAGGGCCTCTTCGATTTCTTTATTCACCTCCCGCTGGTGCTGCGTGAGTTCCCTGAGTTATAGAACCAAGGTGACAGTCACCTCTGACCCTTCGAAACGGGGAAGCTTATACCGACGCATAGGGATGCTTCGATTACGATTTCCGGATAGGCTCTTAGAACCTATCCGAAAAACCGTACAGGCGGCATCCCTATGCCGCTTATATTCCAACACGACCGGCTATGACCTTCAGCTATGAGAGTGCTTGTCGCCACGCAAAATCCAGGAAAAATGCGCGAATTCCGCCAGTTGCTCGCTCCGCTGGGGGATAGGGTTTGCTTTCCTCCCGATTATGGGTTGCACCTGGAGGTGCAAGAAGATGGGCAGTACTATGCTGATAATGCGCGCAAAAAGGCCCTTGCCTATATGGAGGCCACAGGTCTGCCCACGCTTGCGGATGACTCAGGGCTGGAGGTGGATGCTCTGGGCGGAGCGCCGGGCATTCGCTCGGCCCGCTATGCGCCGGGAAATGATGCTGACCGGGTCACCGGGTTGCTGGACCGTATGCGTGGTGTACCGTGGGAAAAGCGCACCGCCCGCTTCCGCTGCGTCATAGTAGTTGCCACCCCCGGATCGGAGTTCCATATAGTCGAGGGGGTTTGTGAGGGATACATCGCTTACCAACCGGCAGGGGAGGGGGGCTTCGGGTACGACCCGATTTTCTACCTGCCGGAGTACGGGTGCACGATGGCGCAGTTACCCCCCCATGAGAAAAACCGCATCAGCCATCGCGCGCGAGCTGTACAGGCAGCGATGCCCGTACTGGAGTCCCTGCTTGCCCGCTACGGGTAGTTATCACAAAGCCTTCCGATTTTCCAACCATTACAGCGGGATGGTCTGAGTTGGTTGATCTCTGAGTCGCGCGCCGGACGCCGCTCGAAAAATTATCCTCTCTTCGTGCACTGCACACCGGGGCGCTGGCCTGCGCCAACGCGCCGGTCAGCACAGGCCTGACTGCGCCAGCGCGATGCGGTGTTAACCTGCCAGGGCCTTCAGGGGGCGCATTCGATGCACCCCCTTCGGGCAAGGAGGGTCGCCGCCAGGAGGGCGTTGCCCTTCTCCACCACCTGCTCAGGCGCGGCGGCGTGTTCTAAAAGGAGCGCCGCTGCGTAATGGGGACGGTCCGCTGGTGCCAGGCCCACGAACCAGGCATGTGGGGGTTGCCCCTGGCCTGAGAGAGCGATTCCCCAGTGCGCCAGGACATCATCATAGCGCTTCCAGTGGGTCAGGATTGCCTGTGCCACGTCGGGAGTGATTATCGGGCGTGCCATCCCTGCGATGTGATAATCCTGCCGATTTTCCCCCTGGCTCTGGATACCTGATACAAGGTGGAGATCGGGCATCGTTCCCCCGTTGACCAGTGTGGCTGCCATCAGTGCCACATGGAGGGGTGAGACGAGCAAATTCCCCTGCCCGACTGCTTCCTCACGCGGGTTCGTAATCTCCGGCGAGGTAGCCTCAGTTAATATCTCCAGTGCAGGCGGGGTGGTGAGGCTCCACCGGTCGAATGCTGCGCTGAGGGCGGACGCCCCCATAGCCTCGCCCAGCTCTGCGAAAGGTGCCGGACAGGCGTGCATGTAAGCTTTTGCCAGCGTGTACGGCTCTTTTGGCTGTGCGGCGCAAACCAGCGGCACATCTCCGACATAGACTGGGGCATTGGCATAGGGGAAAGACATGGTCAGGGCAGCCCGTTGTTCGCTCAGGGCGGTTGCCAGGATGACCGTTTGCAGGACAACCCCCGGCTGGTAGAGGCCCTGCGTGGCGCGGTTGACCAGCGGAGCGGACGGGTCCAGGCGCAGGGCGTCCCATTCCTCATCCAGGCGCTGAGGGTCAAAAGTAGGTCTGGAGGCCAGGGCCAGCACTTCGCCGGTGAGAGCGTCAATCACTACCGCAGCTCCCGGTTGTCCCTTCAGCGCCTGTTGCGCCAGGGTCTGTAGCTCTGAATCGAGCGTTAACTGTATATCGCTTCCACGTGGCGGGCGATGGAGCAGCTCATCCCACGCCGCCTGCCACGTCGTGCGGTGTGCCTCACCTCGCAGTTCGGCGTCGAGCGCTGCTTCGATGCCGCCTGTGCCGTGGTGCAGGCTGGCATATCCGACGACGGGTGCGGCCTCCGGCAATGGATAGCGTCGCACCAGACGGCCATCTCCCTGCGGCTCCATATAGGCCAGCACAATTCCACGCCGATCCAGGATCCGCCCACGCATGATACGCTGTTCGTACAGGACACGGCGCGGGTTATCAGCGCGTGTGCGCAGTGCTTCGGCGCGCACGACAGCCCAATAGCCACATGTTATGGCCAGCAGCCCAAGTGCCATTAAAAGCATACCGGATACCAGGGACAGGGGTATCTTGACCGTTCGGCTCTCCAGCGCAATCGGCGGTTCCGAACTTCCATCGGCCTCGCTGATGCGGAGCAGCAATGCTATGGTGACGAAGCTCATAAGGAGAGAACTACCGCCGTAGGAGACGAACGGGAGCGTCACGCCAGCGATCGGGGCCAGCCTGGCGTTACCGGCCATGATGACCCAGGCCTGAATGATCAATCCACCTGTCAGACCGGCGGCCAGGAAGCGCTCAAACGGGCGAGGCGCGCGGGCAGCAATACGAAAGCCGCGCAACAGGAGTACACCGTACAGTGCGATGATGGCCAGCACACCCGCCAGCCCAAACTCTTCACCGATCGCTGCGAAGACGAAATCGGTGTGCACGGCAGGGATAAAAGTCGGGCTGCCCAGTCCCAATCCCTGGCCGAAAACTCCTCCTGCGCCGAACGCCAGCAGGCTCTGCACGATCTGGAAAGTGCGGTCTGCAGCGTCCGGCCAGGGGTTGAGCCAGCCGTCAACACGCACTGCCACCCGCTCCGAGAGATGGTAGGCTGGAATACCCAGAGCGATGAAAAGTGCTATCCCGGCAGCCAGATAGCCACACCGTGCTGTGGCGAGGAAAAGCATCACCAGGAAGGTGAAGAAAAACAACATGGCCGCTCCCAGGTCTTGCTGCCAGGCCAGTAATATCAGCGCCAGTCCCAGCATGGCTACAAGAGGGCCGATGTAAGCCAGCGGAGGCAGACGCCATTTGCCAACCTTCCAGTTCTCTGAGAGCAGCAGTTCCCGTCGCTCGGCCAGGTAGGAGGCAAGGTAGGCTGTCAACAGCAGCTTCAGCAGTTCGGCTGGCTGAAAATAAACCCCCCGTCCCCCAAGCCACAGACGCGGGCCGTAGCCGGAGGGATTAACACCGAAGACAAGTGTGGCCGCCAGCAGTATCAGGCCGCCAAATAACCATGTGTAGCGGAAGCGTCGCAGCAGGCGCAGCCCATCTTCCCATCTGGCAATGAGGAGCAGTACGACCATAGACACAGCAACCCATAGCGTCTGACGCAAGAGGAAATTGATGGCCAGACGTCTGATCATCAGCAATCCCCAGCCGGTCAACAAGCCAGCCACGGGTAGCAAGAACGGATCACGGTGTGGGAGATAGCGATTCAGCAGGAAATGCGTGAGGGTAAAGCAGGAAAGAAATATCGCCCCAGCGAGCACGCCATAGAGCGCAGAGCCTGCAGGGCAGGCGATCTCAAGTGTGATGATACCGGTTACGACGAAGCACGCCGCGATAGCAAGGAGCATGCGTTCACGTTGTATCTGGTTTGGAAAGGAGTACATACGGCGAACCGCCCGGAGAGTGGGGCAAGCCAGGAACTCGTCTTATCTCAGTGAGTCATAGTAACATACAGGATCGTCCGCCGACCAGCTCTGGGCTGGCGTCGGTACGGTTCGGTTAATTCGATGCCCAAGGTGACAGTCACCTTGGGCACAACGAGTTCCGGATAGGCTCTTAGCCTTTGATAACTGCCAGTGGTTCCAGACGGGCCACTTTAAGAGCGATCCCGGCACCGTGTACTGCCTCTACCACCCGACTCACGTCTTTATAGGCTGCTGGTGCCTCCTCAGCAAGTCCTTTGGTGCTGCCAGCCCGCACAACAATCCCCTGCTGTTCAAGCTGGCGCTTCAGTTCGGCTCCGTGGACATGCTTGAGCGCCTGGGTGCGGCTCATCACCCGGCCTGCCCCATGACAGGTGGAACCAAAGGTAAGCTCCATCGCCTTTTGCGTCCCCACCAGCACATAAGAGGCGGTGCCCATCGAGCCCGGGACAAGCACCGGCTGGCCTGTATACCGATAATCTGGGGGCAAACCTTCACTTCCAGGACCGAAAGCGCGGGTGGCACCCTTACGGTGCACACACAATCTTATGCGCTGACCATCTACTTCGTGCTCCTCGAACTTGGCGATGTTGTGGGCAACGTCGTATATCTGGAACAGGGCGAAGTTTTTGACCTTGCCGGCCAGGACCTGCTCAAACGCTTCGCGCACCCCCATGGCCAGCACCTGCCGATTGACGAAAGCGTAGTTCACGGCGCAGGCCATCGCAGCATAATAGGCCTTGCCCTCTGGTGACTCGATCGGCGCGCATACCAGTTCGCGGTCGGGGAGGTGGATACCGTATTTCTGCACTGCTGCCTGCAGGCTCTTCACATAGTCGTCACAGACCTGATGGCCATAGCCACGCGAGCCGCAATGGATCTGCACCACAACCTGCCCTTCCCACAGGCCAAATACCCTGGCCACCTCCTCGTTGTAGATATCTGTAACCACATCAATTTCCAGGAAGTGGTTACCGGCACCCAGGGAACCGACCTGCGGACGGCCCCGCTCTTTCGCGCGCGCACTCACTTTGCCCGGGTCTGCTCCTGGCAGGCAGCCCTGCTCCTCGGTGTGGAGCACGTCCTCTTCAAGCGCCAGCCCCCGCTTCAATGCCCATCTTGCGCCCTGGATTGTCAACTGGTCAAGCTCCTGGTCAGAAACCCGCACACGTCCGGTGCCCCCTACACCGCTGGGGCATGATTGGTAAAGCGCAGATGTCAGTGCCTCCAGATAAGGCGCCACCTCGTCTCGCTCCAGATGTGTGCCCAGCAGTCGTACGCCACAGTTTATATCATAACCGACCCCGCCAGGGGAGATCACCCCGGTTTTCACATCCATCGCCGCAACGCCGCCAATAGGGAAGCCATAGCCCTCGTGGAAATCCGGCATGGCCATAGCATATTTAACTACGCCTGGCAACGTCGCGGTGTTGACCAGTTGCTCCGCTGTGCGGTCACGGAAAGCGTCGTTAAATAGTTCCGCGTCACCAAACAGACGCGCCGGAACGCGCATGTCCTCTCTGAAGCTCTTGGGCAGTTCCCAGATATATTTGTCTATACGCTTGAAATCCTCTTTCTTTACCATCTCCGTTTTACGCACCGGCATCAGAGCGACCAGATTGCCGGCACACCTCCTTTCTCCTGTTCTGGTTCAGGCCGTCGCTCCTGGCCGGTGTGGCGCAGACCCCGGGGCCGCGCCACACAAGTGGAATAAATCCTCCGATAACCGTTCAGGCCGACTGAAATCGTTCTCCCTGGGCTTCGTGCCGGTTGTCTGCCTCCGCCGGGTACGGGCGCAGCACCGCTGCGCAGGATACGGGCGCAGCACCGCTGCGCAGGATACGGGCGCAGCACCGCTGCGCAGGATACGGGCACAGTACCGCTGCGCCGGGTACGGGCACAGTACCGCTGCGCCGGGTACGGGCACAGTACCGCTGCGCCGGGTACGGGCACAGTACCGCTGCGCCGGGTACGGGCGCCGCACCGCTGCGCCGGGTACGGGCGCCGCACCGCTGCGCCGGGTACGGGCGCAGCACCGCTGCGCCGGGTACGGGCACAGTACCGCTGCGCCGGGTACGGGCACAGTACCGCTGCGCCGGGTACGGGCACAGTACCGCTGCGCCGGGTACGGGCGCCGC
>DAOTYA010000055.1:0-10064 GCA_034435075.1 Anaerolineae bacterium | reverse complement strand
CTGCCGGACGTCGGCAAAGACCTCTGGACGGGCCCCGTCCACCGAGACGCTCAGGACGTCCACTCCGATTTCCACCAGCGCCCGGGCCCGCTCCTCGTCCAGCAACGTGCCGTTGGTGCTGACGGTCACCCGGACCCCCAGGCCCTTCGCCGCCGCCAGGTAGTCCAGGAAGCGGGGGTGGGCGAAGGGCTCCCCGTACCCGCCGAAGATGACCTCCCGCAGGTCGGGCAGTTCCCGCATCCCCTCCAGCACCCGCCCGAAGGTCGCATCGGTCATATCCGCCAGCGGCTCCCCCCAGACGTTGCGGACGCAGGTCCGGCAGGCCAGGTTACAGCGGGTGGTGACCTCCAGGTAGACCTTGCGGACATCGGGGCGGAGCGGGAAGAGGACGATGCCCGTCTCCGTCCCCTCCACCAGCAGTTCCCCTCCGGCCTCCAGTCCATAGCGGCGCCGCAGCCCTTCCGGCAGCACCACGCGCCCTTCCGAATCCACCGTTACTCTCATCACCACCTCACGTTTCACTTTTCACGTTTCACTTTTCACGTTTCGCTTTTCACTCCCCACGGCTCCTCAAACTGCAACACAAACCGCCCATACCCGTCCACGTAGAAAATCATCTCCTTCGCTCCCGGCTTGAGGGTCTCCAGGAGTTTGCGGGAGACGTAGACGGTCAGGTCGTCGGCCGCGAAGCGGACGAAGTCGTCGGGGTTTTCGGGTTCGCCCATCCGACCGGATGAGCCCTCAAAGAAGATTCATCAATCCAGGCAGACCAGGCGGCGGGCGATGTTCAGCACGCCGCCCCGCTGACGGATGAAGTCCTGCAGCCAGGTTGAGGGAATGGTGGCTTTCATAGATTTCTCCCACCGCAGAGGACGCAGAGATAATCCTATCCTTTCGGCCCTATGGCGGGCAGGTCCACGTCCAGCAGGGCCGCCAGTTCCCCCCGCTGCTGCGCGTGCTGCGGGTCCTCAAAGAGCGGCGTGCAGGCCTCCAGCCGGACCTGCCCGGCGGCCAACTTGTTGGCGAAGGCGAAGCAGGAGGCCTCGCCGCAGGCCTTGCAGTTGGTGCGCGGGAGGAGTTTGTAGACTTCCAGACCGGTGGGACGGCGGCGGGTCTCGTAGTTGGGCTCAATCTGGCCCCGCCGCTCCCAGGTGCGGTTGACCAGGGCGATGATCCCCTCCACTTCCTTGATCGCTGCCTCCCGGTCCTCCACATTGCTGACGCCAATCTGGTTGGGCTGGAAGACAACGTAGTGGCCGGCCTTACGCCAGCTCACCGAGGGGACCGCCGGTTCGTAGACCGCGCCGCGCAGGGTGGCGTTGAGGTACGGGAAGACCTCGCGGATGTCGTTGGGCAGGTGGGCAACGGCGCTGAAGCGTTCCGCCCCTGGCTCGCAGGGTGGCGTTGTCACTTTCAGGTCATATTTCTCAATCAGCATGGTGGCCCCCCTGGGACATACCGCCCACCAGCTTCTCCAGAGCAGCCTCCAGTGAGCGGTTCGCCCGGAGCAGTGCCTCGGCGGCAGCCTTGATATCGGCAGCGGCACTCCCGGCCTGATCTGCCCAACGCCGAAACTCTTCGGCATGTTCAAGGTTGTGTTCCATCCAGTGTGGTATCAACAGACGCAGCTTTTCTATATCATTCATCTTTTTCCCCCGGTAAAGGTTCCAGGATCACCCGGTGCTTGAGAAGGTCTATTTCACGGATGACAGCCGGCACGACCCTGGGAGAGTCGAAGAAGGTGCTCAATCGAACCCCTTCAGGCACCGGCTCTATCCGCACAACATCGCGCATGATCTCCTGACCATTAAGGTAAACCACGGCCTGACACATTTTGTTTTCCTCCTGCGTTCAAAACGCGTGCGCTTTTGCCCAGGCGAGCACTTCCTCAGCGCTGCGGGTGTTCAATATCTGCGCAGCCGTAGCCCAGCCGCGCCGTGCCATTGCCAGTCCCAACGCGAGATTGGCAAAGCCGTTGATGTCGTGAGCGTCGGAGCTGATGACGAGGGTGACGCCGAGTTCAACCGCCCGCCGCACATTGATATCGTTGAGGTCCAGGCGGCGCGTGTAACCGTTGATCTCAAGTGCCACGCCATGTGCAGCGGCTGCACGAAAGATCGCCTCCATGTCCAGATCGGCCTCCTCCCGCTCGCCGATCAGGCGGCCGGTGGGATGGGCGATGATGTCCACATGAGGGTTGCGGATTGCCGCCAGGATGCGGGCTGTGAGCCGCTCGCGCTCTCCACGCAACCCGCTGTGCATCGCCGCAACAACCAGGTCCAGCTCAGCGAGTACCTCGTCCGGCAGATCGAGGGTCCCATCGGCCCGGATTTCCACCTCGATGCCCGCCAGCAGCCGAAAAGCGCCTCCCAATGCCCGATTAACCTCTGCTATCTCAGCCCGCTGCAGGCGCAATTCCTCGGGAGACACCCCCCTGGTGATCCCCAGGCTATGGGAATGATCCGTGACGACCGCGTACTCCAGCCCCGCGGCCTGTGCTGCCATGGCCATCTCCAACAGGCTGTTTCGGCCATCGGAGCGGGTGGTGTGAAACTGGAAGTCGCCCTTCAAGTCATGCCGCTCGATCAGAGCAGGCAACCGGCCCGCCAATGCCGCCTCTATTTCTCCCCGGTCCTCGCGCAGTTCGGGCGGGATGAACGGCAGCCCCACAGCAGCGTAGACCTCCTCCTCGGTGGCGCAGAGTATTTCGCTGCCGTCTTCCCTTTTGAGGCTGTACTCACTGAGGGAAAGGCCACGATCCAGAGCCAACCCGCGCATACGGATATTATGGGCCTGACTGCCGGTGAAATACTGGAGCGCTGTGCCCCAGCGGGCCGGCTCCAGTACCCTGAGATCGGCCTGGAGGCCCTCGTGGGTGCGTACAGAAGTTTTGGTGAGGCCACTGAGAAGCACCTCAGCCACTTGCGGCAGTGCGCGGAAGCGCGCCATCACCGCCTCAGGCTCAGCCGACGCCACGAGCAGGTCCAGGTCACCCACTGTATCTCGCATACGACGGAGGCTGCCGGCCGGTGATGCCTGCACTACTTCCGGCATTGCCCGCAACGCGTCCAGCAACGCCTGGGCCAGTGACCAGGCCACTCCCAGCGGAGTACGGCCGGTACGCCGCTTAAGCGC
Source organism: Anaerolineae bacterium (assembly GCA_034435075.1). Taxonomy (GTDB): domain Bacteria; phylum Chloroflexota; class Anaerolineae; order B4-G1; family B4-G1; genus JAOAAG01. The sequence goes on along the minus strand of DAOTYA010000055.1, from coordinate 6,929 downwards.
CTCTATGCCGGCCAGTACCTTCTCCTCACTTTTGACTCCCATGCCAGGCAGGTCACGCAGGCGTCCACTCCGTGCTGCCTGTTCGAGCGCATCTATATCGGTGATGCCCAGCGTCTGCCAGAAGAGGGCAGCTTTCTTCGGTCCGACGTCCGGGATAAGCAGCATGTCAATGACACCAGCGGGCACCTGAGCCTTGAGCTTCTCGTAGGCTTCCAGCCTGCCGGTGCGCATCAATTCATCTATTTTTGCTGCCAGCGTCTCACCGATACCGGGGATAGTCCGCAGCTCCCCCGCCTGCCACACCTCTTCCAGAGGCCGGCCCAGTGCTGCAATATTCTCCGCAGCCCGCCGGTAGGCCATTATGCGGTGATAGTTTTCCCCCAATACAGCCAGTATGTCGGCCATCCTGGCAAATATTTCGGCCACTTCCTGGTTTCTCATCTCACTTCGGGGCTTTCTGTGTGATATGTGTCGGTGATTATAGTCCTGTTTTCAAGGCTTGACAATGACCTGCTGGTGGAGTAAGATAAATTTCCGGAGCAGGCGGATGTTGAAGGCACTGACTTTCGACTTTTGGGGCACCCTGTATACGAGTCCTGACATGAGCGAGGAGCGCCTGAGGATGCTCGACGAACTGCTGACGCTCTGGCAACAGCCACGCGCCAGGGAGGAGTTAGAGGCCTCCTATCGCCACGTATGGAACCTGTGGAGGACCACCTGGCTGGAAGAGCGCCGCAGCCTGAGCATAGACGAGTGGGTGAACGGTCTGCTGAGTCATTTGAACGTCTCGCTACCTCCGGAGGCCATCGCCTGGCTGGGCCGGCGGATGCAGGAGATCTACCTGGATGGCAAAAAGCCAACGCCTGTTTCCGGCGCCCCTGAAGTGCTCGCGCTGCTTTCCCGCCGTTACCGGTTGGGCCTGATCTCTGACACAGGCCTGACGCCAGGGCGGATCCTGCGGCAGGTAATGGATCGAGATGGCCTGTTGGAACACTTCAGCGTCCTCACCTTCTCCGACGAAACGGGCGTGACCAAACCCGCCCCCGGGCAGTTTTTGCGTACTCTGGAGGCACTGGGGGTCGCCCCGGCAGCGGCGGCTCACATTGGTGATCTGCCGGAGACTGACCTGACTGGGGCGCGGGCTGTGGGTATGAAAGCGATTCTGTTCCTGGGCGTGAGCAACAGAGAGGACGGCATCCCTCTGGCCGACGCCTGCTTCCGTGAATACGGAGAACTTATACCACTGCTGGAGCAGCTACAATGAAAGTATACGAATATGTCGGGAACCCGCATGTGCACACGCCCTATTCGGACGGCACGGTCCTGCATGCCGGTGTGGCGCAGGCTGCAGAACGGGCTGGCCTGAACTTTGTGATCGTGACCGACCATAACGTGTGGGTTGACAATTGCGAGCGCTACTACGGGAAAGTGTTGCTCCTGGTGGGTGAGGAGATTCACGACGTGCGCCGTCGTCCCCAGGCCAATCACTTGCTGGTCTACCATGCTGAGTCCGAACTGTCACCGCTGGCTTCCGATCCGCAAAAGTTAATCGGCGCGGTGCAGAGGAGGGGCGGATTTTGCTATCTGGCCCACCCCTTCGAATACAGGGGACGGATCAGCCCGGAGCTGAAGGCTATCCCCTGGGCGGACTGGGAGGTCACGGGCTACACAGGACTTGAAATCTGGAATTATATGTCCGAGTTTAAGGCGATCCTGCGTGGCAAACTGAGCGCTTTGTACTACGCCTGTTTTCCAGCACACGGCATCTGTGGGCCCTTCCTGGCCACGCTGCATCACTGGGACCGTCTGCTGGCCCAGGGGAGAAGGGTGGCTGCCATCGGTGGCGCGGATGCCCATGGCACTGCTTACTCGCTGGGTCCCCTGAACCGCGTGGTCTTCCCTTACGATTATCTTTTCCGGTGTGTGAATACCCACATTCTCACCGGTCGTCCGCTCAACGGCACACTCGAGCACGATAAAGCGCTGATCTACGAGGCTCTACGTGCCGGCCGCACCTGGGTAGGATACGACCTGATCGCCCCGACGGCTGGCTTTCGGTTTCGTGCCAGCAGCATCAATAAGGAAGCGACATTGGGTGAGGAACTGGCACGCGTGGGTGCCACCAGGTTCGACGTCCAGACGCCCGCCGTGGGTGAGATCCGTCTCCTGTGCAACGGCCGTGTGGTGGCAAGGGCCAGAGGGCAGCAGCTTCAACATACAACCGTCGAGCCCGGCGCATACCGGGTGGAGGTTTACCGCAACTATCGAGGGGGACGCCGGGGCTGGATTTTCAGCAGCCCGATTTATGTCAAATGATCCCTGCTCTGGTACACAGGGCATAAGAGCCTATCCGAAAAACCGTACAGGTAGCATCCCTGTCATCACCTTTCTGCAGGCTTTCTTATTCGCATAACTGATTCTGAGGCGCAAGGCCCTGGCCAATCTCTTGGCTATGCGCTGCGTGGATCATAATCCACGCGGGCCGGGTGCTGGCCGCCGACCGGACCGCCGCCGCCGGATTGTGATCCGGCGGGCACGTCAGGCGGGCACGTCAGACGGGCACGTCAGGCGGGCACGTCAGGCGGGCACGTCCGGCAGGAACGACGCGCGGAATCCAGTTATGCGTATCTCACACCCGCGTGCAAACCTGATGCTATGCCGCTTATACCGACGATGGGGATGCGTTACGTTTTTCGGACAGGCACTAAGCTCTAAGCCAGATAAGCACTACAACCAGTAGAGTAACCGCAATAAATTCCATCACCACCGCTCCGCTCAACCTTTCCAGCAGGTGTTGATGAGCCAGATTGGTTGTGATGTAGAAGATCAGTAACAGTAGCAGCCCGCCGGCCCAGTAGTCAATCTGCCAGTAGTTAACAGCCCAGGTGCTCTCGCCGATGATAAGGCCGACAATGCCCGAGAAGAGCGCCACACGCCGGAACGGGATATCGGATGCACTCAAAAGATCAAGTGCCAAAAGTGTGGCTGCGACGAGCGTGAGCGAGGCCGTCACCAGGCTACGGCCTCGGGAGTGATGAGCTATGGCAAAGAGCACAAATGCGAGCAGGTAGGCCAGCATATTGAGAGAGAGACGGGCTGTGGGGTAAGCAGGATAGTCCGGCGAGATAGCTGCGTACTCCGCGGTGATGACCAGGGTTATACTGATACCCATGACAATCAGCCCGATTACCCACACGGGCCAGGCTTCAAGATTTGCCAGCAGGTAAGCGGACAACCCGGCCATGATCCCGGGGAGAATCCAGGTGATATAAACTGGTCTCCCGGGAAACTTTCCAAGTTGAGGATGATCATGAAGGATCATATTGGTGCCGGTACACACCAAACCTATCAGTAGTGCACTCAACACCCAGGTGCCGCCAATACGAATTCCCAGAGGGGATCCCAGCGGGTGAAGCTCCACAGCATGCTCAGGCAGCTTGATGAAACGGAACAGCACGCTACCGAGGATGAGAGTGGCTATCAATACACTCAGGCGATTGTGATCCAACGAGGTTCTCTGCATGCAGCCGCATTGTACCTTGGGGGGCAGAATTTGTCAACCCACCTGGAAATCACACTGCCCCCCATATAATCGCATACATTTATTGGGCGTGTCTTTCCCACTCTCGCACAATCTGCGCGTGCGCGGCGATGTTGGTCAGGAACGAACGTCGTAATCCCGGGTCCGGTATCTTTTCGGCGCGCGCCTGCAAGGCCCGGTAGGCCGTCTCCAGAATCGCCCTGGCTTCGGGGCGCTGTCGGGCCTGCAACACGCGGTAGCAGGTGAGGTACACGCCGAACGGGTCGAGCGCGCCGTCCAACGAGCTGTGCTCCAGGTAGCGCAGGATTTCGTCCACGTGGAATTGCGCCTGGACAAGGTCGCCCTGGATGAGCGCGATGTGGGCCAATCCGCCGAGCAACTCCACGACATAACTCTCCTGGCCCAGTTCACGGCGCAGGGCCAGCGCCCGGCGACAGGTATCGGCCGCTTCTTCGAGCAGCCCCAACCCCACCTGTGCCTGCCCGATAGAGGTCAGCGCATAGGCCTTGACCTGGGAAGAGCCGATTTCCTCGGCCACGGCCAGCGCATCCTTTCCGACCTGCAGTGCCTCGGCGTCGCGGCCCAGTGAACAGAGCAGCAGGCCGTAGAGCGCAGCGGTCAGTGCAGCCCCGCGCCGGTCGCCAATCTCTTGCTTGGTCTGGATGGACTCGGTGTAGTACGCCTCAGAGCGGGCGAAATCGCCCAACGCCCAGCAGGTGTACCCCAAATTGCTCAGCGTGTTGCTGGCCTCCCACACATTGCCGGTCTCCCGGCCCAGGTGCAACGCCTGTTGATAATAGTCCAGGGCAGCAGCGTAGTCCCCGCCATCCAGCGACGTCATTCCGAGGGAGTTGAGACACCAGGCTTCTCTTTCCCGACTGCCGATGTCGCGCCGGATGATTTCCAGGGCCTGTTCAAAATAAGCGTGGGCGACCTGAAACTGGTTTTGTTCGTAGGCCACAGTTCCCAGATTGCTCAATGCAACACTCTCGCCCCAACGGTCGCCGATCTCACGCCGGATATCCAGTAACCGGCTGTAACAGTCGCGCGCCCCGGCAAAATCCGCCAGGTAAAAACACACTGAACCCAGGTGGTTCAGGCTGTCGGCCTCCAACGGACGCAGGGAGTGGGCCTGGGCCAGGGCCAATGCCCGGGTGGCGAGATCCCGGGCCTGCGCGTAATTGCCCTGGCGGCTTTGGAACCAGGAGAGGGCGTTGAGACACCGGACGATTTCTGGTGTGTCCTCAAGGGTCTGGGCTTCCTGGAGACTGCCTTGCAGTAAGGCCTCGGCCTCGTCATATCTTCCCAGATGCCCCAGGAACATACCCCGGCGCGCGGCAAGTTTATGGATGACAGGTTGAGTGCATTCTGACGCCAGTTTACCCCGCTGGAGTTTCTCAGCGGCGCGCCCCAGAGCAGTTTCGCCCTCCTGAAACCGGCCACGTAACGTATAAAAACAGGTCAGGCCCTCCAGGACCCGCTCCATCTGCGAGATATCCCCCTGATCAACCACCCATTCCCAGGCGGCGCGGATATTGTCCACCTCGTCGTTGAGGATTTCAAGGGCCTGGCGCGGCGCCCGACCCACCAGGTCGTTCTCTAAACAGGCCAGCAGTGCGCAATAGTACTCGCAGTGCTGTTGGTGGGCGAAGAAGGCATCGTCCGGGTTGCTGACCAGCCGGTCCATTGCGTACCGGCGCATGAGGTTGTGCATGCCGTAGCGCGTGATGGGATGCGGGGACTCGTAGGTTACCCGCTGAAGCAAGGACTTGTCCACCAGGGCATCCAGGGTGGTCTCCGTTGTGGCGGCCACGTACAGCGCCGCCTCGCGGCTGAAACCGGCGGGAAAGACAGCCAGCCGACGCATGGCGGTCTGCTCTTCGGTCGTGAGCAATGCCCACGAGTAGTCGAACGCCGCGCGGATACTGCGATGGCGCTCGGGCACACCCGGCGACGAGGTGCGCAAAAAGTCCAGGTCGTGCTGGATGGCCTGTGCGATCTCGGCGCAGGAGCGGGTATGCAGCCAGCCGGCGGCTAACTCCAGCGCCAGTGGAATCCCTCCCAGGAGCCGGCAGATGCGGGCAACATAAGGCCAGTTATCAGAGGTGAGAGCGAAGTCGGGCTGCCGGCGCAGGGCGCTCTTGCAGAAGAATTGGATGGCGCTGTAGTCGTCGCTTGCAGCGTCGGCGGCGTCATCCGGCGGGTAATCCAGCGGCCTGACGTTGAACACCCATTCGCCGACGACATTCAGCGTCCGCTGCGAGGTGACCAGGAAACGCATCTGGGGAGCACGCTGCAACAGGTCCACGATCAACTCGCCACCCGCGCCCAACCGCTCCAGGTTATCCAGCACGAGCAACACCTCCTTGCCCTTCAGGGTGTTCACCAGTTGGACGTTCAGGTCTTCGCCCGGACGCGGGTTGACACCCACGGCCTGGGCCAGCGCCATGCCCAGCGAATCCATCGTATGGGCGGCAGCCAGGGACACAAAGTAAATGCCGTCCCGGAACGCGCCCCGCTCGTCGCGGGCGATTTGCAGCGCCAGGCGGGTTTTGCCCACGCCACCCAACCCGACCAGCGTCACCAGGCGGCAATCGGGGTGATTCAGCCGTTCGGCGACCTGTTCCAATTCGGCTTCTCGCCCGATAAAGGGGGTCAACTGCGTCGGCAGGTTATGGGGCGGTCGCGGATGTGGGGCGAGCGTCTCGGCCTCGATCTGTGCGCGTAGCGCCTCCGTGGCCGTCGTTGGTACAACGCCCAGTTCCGCCGCCAGGATGCGCCGACACGTCTGGTACTGAGCCAGCGCCGCGCTGCGCTGCCCGCTCAGAGCCAACGCGCGCATCAGTTGTCGGTGCGCCTCCTCCCGCCAGGGCTCCAATTCTATCTGTCTCCGGGCATAGCGCAGCACCGCGTCCCACTCCTCCCGCTGCTCGTGGCAGGCAGCCAGGTGGTACAGCGCGTCTATCGCCTGGCGATGCAGGGATTCCCGTTCCAGGAGAAGCCATTCCTCAAAAGGCGTGCTGTTCCAGAAAAAACCGGCCAGCAAGTCCCCGCGATAGAGGTCCGCCGCCTGGGCCAGCCGTTGGCGGCAGGAGCGACACGCTTCCAGGCGGCGGTGAGGGTGGTGTTTACAGGCTGAGATCAGGCCTTTGAAGGCCGCCACGTCCAGCCAATAGCGGCTGCCGGGATTGAACTGGATGGTCGTGCGGGTGATGGTGAGGAAAGGTGGGTCGGCATTCTGGTCGCCGATGGCGCGGCGCAGGCGGTTGAGCGCCTGACGGAGGGCGTGCAAAGCGTCCGTTTCGGGTTGATCGGGCCAGAGGAGGGCGGCAAGGGCCGTCCGCGGGAAGGCCGTTCCGGCGTGCATGACCAGATAGGCCAACAGCGC
>DAOTYA010000054.1:0-5755 GCA_034435075.1 Anaerolineae bacterium | reverse complement strand
CTGAATAAATGCCCAGACTTTGCAGACACTGGCTACACTGAGACGCCCCCAGGTGGCTCAGGTGCCATCTGCTCCGCCGGACTGTGGTCCGGCGGGCGCAGGCTGAATAAATACCATTTGACCACGTGCTACCACGCTCAGGAAAAGTCCAAAATTCACCCGTGCGCAGTATACCTGCCTGGCTGCCTGCCGCCGTGTGCCGATTGGAAATCGACCTTTGCGGGCGCCTGCGCCGACGCGGAAACAGGGGTCGGCGCAGGCCGACCGAAGGCCTGCGGCCCAAAGTGGGCAACTTCAGTCGGCAGGGGTAGGCAGTTACCCTCAGAGCTAAAAAGGGGGTGCACAGGCGAAGCATGCCCCACTCATGCAGTCACCTCCTGAAAGGTCGCCTCACGCCTGTCGGCATAATTATACAAGAGCCGGAGGTTAAGAGAGGTTAGGGTTGTGTTACGATTTCATTGCGCCGGAGCAGTGACGAGGGCGGGGCCAAGCGCTGCCCGGGAACAAGAGTGCTGTAGGACATGCGTCCTGGCTATTGGGGCATCAGACCAGGAAGTCGCGCAGCTTGCGCCTGTAGCCCGGGTGGCGCAGCTTACGCAGCGCCTTGGATTCGATCTGGCGCACCCGCTCGCGGGTGACGCCGAAAGCCTGGCCGACCTCTTCCAGGGTATGGCTTTCGCCATCCTTAAGCCCGAAACGCATCTCCAGCACGGCCCGTTCCCTTTCGGTTAGTGAGCTGAGAATGGCATTGAGCTGTTCCTTAAGTAACTGGCTAGAGGTGACATCGTCTGGAGCGGGCATAGTCTCGTCCTCGATAAAATCTCCCAGCTCACCGCTCTCATCTGAACCAACGGGCATGTCCAGCGACATGGGTTCCTCCGAGATACGCATAATGCGACGCGCCTTGGCCGCTGCGCGTCGCAGCCGTCGTTCGAGCGTGGGAGACAGTGGCTCCCCTTTGCTTTGCGCGTTCAGTATGGCGACCTTGTCTGCCGGTTCCAGCAGGTCTGCTTCGAGGGCCAGCTCCTCCATCGTCGGCTCCCGCCCGAGCATCTGCGCCAGCTCCCGCTGTATGCGCAGCAGCCGGTTGATCGTATCTACCATGTGGACGGGGATGCGGATGGTCCGGGCCTGATCGGCGATGGCGCGACTGATCGCCTGCCGGATCCACCACGTGGCATAGGTGGAGAACTTAAAGCCCTTGGTGTGATCGAATTTCTGAGTCGCACGGAGCAGGCCGATATTACCCTCCTGGATCAGGTCCAGGAACGAAATCCCACGTCCCACATAGTGCTTGGCGACGTTGACCACCAGGCGCAGGTTGGCCCGTGCCAGAAGCTGCCTGGCCTCCTCACCATGTGTTTCCAGCTCACTCCACAGCGGTCCGGTTTCCTCGCTTGTTTGAGCCAGGGCAATCACTTCGGACAGGGGGGGCAGTTTTTGATGCTCGCGCCATTCCTCCACAATCAGGTTTAGAATGGAATCGGGCAGCAGATACAAAACGATGAGCATGTCAAACAGCGGATTGGTCAAAGAGGTCCACCAACTGTCCTCCATGTCCTCTGCCTCGCTCCACCCTGTCTGCACCAGGAAGCTATGGAGGCTGGAGGGGATCGATGGGAGGAGTTCACGGCGGAGAGCCATGGCCTCATCGCTCAACGCGAGCGGGTCCGGTGGGGTCAGGCCCAGACGTGCACAGTTTTCTTTTACGGCCTCCCAGGCTTTGCCAAGCGCCTCATAAAGGGCAGCCACAACCTCCGCCTCCGTCGCTTCCCTGCCGTTACTCTTGCTCAGGTGGGAACGCAGGTTTGATAGGTAGACGCTCGCCTCACGCTTGGTGGCCAGCCAGATTTCCTGATGAGGCTCCAGAAGTGGCACCCGTCCGATCTCGCGCAGGTACATGCGCACGGGGTCGTCCGCCATAATGAACGGTGCTTCTTCCAGAAGGTCCGTAAGGTCCTCATCTTCGATCTCTTCCAGCTCTGCAACGGGAGGCTCGTCTACCTGATCGAAGTATGAGAACTCTTCGTCCTCCTCGTCGGAAAGCATGGCGTTCATCTCCAGCAACATATCGTTTTCCTCGTCTAACGAGGATAGGCGCCTGGAACGCCCGGCGGTTCTTCCCGTTCCCGGACCGACAAAGTTTGTCGTCCTGGTTTTTTGTTTGCGTCTGGGTTTCTCTTCCGTCGGCATCTGGCCTCTTTACTGTTATCTGCCCGTCCAGTTCCACCTTTGCGCCAAGGCTCGTTGTGTGCGTCGTAGTGCGTCTGTATGGGCCAGTTGGGCCCGATCGTATTGCTTCGCCCGTATGTCTCCTGCCTGTTGAGCCTCAATCCTGAGCGCCTGTAACTCCTGCCCCAAACGTTCGAGATGTCTTTTACGCAATCGCAATATGGTCAGTACGGCATCGCGGACAAGTTGTTCATCGGCAAGGCCGGATACGTCGAGCCTGAGCAGCTCGTCGAGACAGGTGTGCAGATCGGCGGGCAGTTGGAGGCGCAATGCGCCGGGTAAGTCAGGGGAGGGGGCGCTCAAAACCTCCTCCCAGGCCTCGAAAATGGCCCGGTAATTGACATTCTGGAAATCTCCCTCCTTGATTATCTCTACCTGCTGTTCCGTAAGAATTTCGTCCACCTGAGAGAGGAGGTCGGGCCGCTGAAGCAGTATCGAGAGCAAATGGCCCTCCAGGTCGGCATCGCCTGTCTCATGTTCAGCGGCCATTTCGGCGCTTTCCGGCTGCCTCTGTGCGGTTCTACGGGTAACTTCGGCAAGGCGCGCGTGCACGGCGCGCACGTCCAGACGCAGTGCACGCGCTACCTTCTGCACATAGTCCTCCCTCTCGACCGGGTTAGCTACAGCGCGCAGGATCGGGATGAGGGTATCCACCAGGCGTGCTTTCGCCCTGGTTTCTTCAGGGTTGAGCTCCTCCAGTAGAACCCGCAGGTAGAAATCCACCACCGGCAGCGCTTCTCTGAGCCGCTCGCTCCACTCGCGGGGATTCTCCCGAATCAGCTCGTCCGGGTCCTTGCCTGAAGGCAGGCAGAGGATGCGGATTTCGGCGCCCAGTCTCGATTCATACCCGACCAGGCCACGCGGGTCAAAAATCGGTTCCCACTCCTGCGTCATTACATCCCGCGCCACTTCGATACCCCGCAGTGTCGCCCTTACGCCGGCTGCATCAGGATCGAGCGCCAGTACCAGCCGACGTGTGTAACGCTGGAGCTGGCGTAATTGCGCCTCGGTAAGCGCAGTGCCCATCTGGGCCACCACGTTGGTGAAACCGGCCTGGTGCGCCTGCATCACATCCATATAACCCTCGACGATGACCGCGCAATCCTCACGCCGAATGGCCGGCCCGGCCAAGTCAAGCCCGAAAAGAAGCTGGCTTTTGTCGAAAAGCGGCGTCTGGGGGGAGTTGATGTACTTGGGCGTGCCATGCGGATCAAGCGTCCTGGCCCCGAATCCGATTACATGCCCCTGTCTGTCACGGATAGGGATCATGAGCCGGTCACGGAAGCGGTCGTACGTGCTTCCATCCTCGCGCTTCACCAGCAGACCGGCCTTAAGCAATTCCTCGACCGTGTACCCCTGTTCTGTCAGGTGATTCCGCACGCTGTCCCATCCTGGCAGGCTGTAACCCAGCATAAAGCGCTCTACCGTTTCCGCGGCAAGCCCACGCCCGGCCACGTAGGTCCGTGCCTGAACAGCTTCTGGAGCATGGAGCAGCAGCCGATGGTAATACCGGGCCACTGCAGCCAGCAGCGCGCGCAATCGCTCCGTCTCTTCCTGCAGGCGAGCCTGTGCTGGCGTACGGGGATGCAGTTCAACGCCGGCCCTGCGCGCCAGTTCCTCCAACGCTGTATGGAAGTCCCACCCCTCACGTTTCATTACGAAGGTGAAAATATCACCCCCCTCGCCGCACGCGCCGAAGCAATGCCAGCGTTGACTGTCCGGGAAGACCACAAATGAAGGGGTCTTCTCGGAATGGAAAGGGCAAAGAGCTTTGTAATTCCGTCCTGCCTTCTGCAGTGGAAGGTAGGAGGATATAAGCTCAACGATGTCAAGCCGGTTTTTGATCTCATCAATCGCGCTCACCGGAACGCCTCACCATATGGAGCATCCAGTCAGGGGATTCACTCAGACAGAGCTATTGCCAGACAATACACCTGTGTCCCGCCTATATATTGTACCCGGCTTGTCCATTCACGCAACCCGCCATTTATTGCAGGACAACTGCGAGCAGTTGTCCTGCAATAAATGGGCCAAAGGTTGGAGGGTCTGTCAATGCTCTAACAAACGTCCAGCCATGCCAGGCCCCGGCCGGCTGCCTGCCCCCGTGCGCCGATTGGAAATCGACCTTTACTGGCGCCTGCGATGTCGGGCATCGGCCTGCGCCGACGCGGAAACAGCGGTCGGCGCAGGCCGAACGCTGGCCGAAGGCTCAAAGCGGGCGACTTCAGTCGGCATGGGTAGGCAGTTACCTTTGAACACTCATATCTTCATCAGAGCATGACGGGCTCTAAATTCAGGACTGATAGCATCAGGTTTGCACGCGAGTGTGAGATACGCATAACTGGATTCCGCGCGTCGTTCCTGCCTGACTTGCCTGCCTGACGTGCCTGCCTGATGTGCCCTCCGGACATGCCCGCCTGACATGCCCGCCGGATGTGCCCGCCGGATGTGCCCGCCGGATATGCCCGCCGGATGTGCCCGCCGGATGTGCCCGCCGGATGTGCCCGCCGGATCACAATCCGGCGGCCGGCGGTCGGGCGGTCGGCGGCCAGCACCCGGCCCGCTTGGATTGTGATCCACGCGGTGCATAGTCAAGATATTGGCCAGAGCCTTGCGCCTCAGAATCAGTTATGCGAATAAGAAAGCCCATAGAAAGGTGATGATAGCTTGACCAATTACTGGTAGAAGCATATAATGAATCAGCACTTACGCAATGGACGGCGTTTGCACCACAAAGACAACAAGGCATACAGATTAATTCTTCGTGTCTTGTCCAGACAGGCGGCTTCCTTATGAAGAAGAATATGGCTTCAATTGAGGTGAGGTCCGTGTTTAGAGACAAGAAATCTCACACCAGAAACGCCTTTTATAGTTTAAGTCCTCTTGCTAAATCAGGGGGCGGGCATGAGGTATCGAAGTTTCATCAATGTATCAGTTTTGATTTTTATTCTGGTCAACATAGCGAACCCCTTTGTTATGCCGTTGCCGGCCCATGCTGCACCCGCAGCAACGGTCGGTGATTCTGCTTACTCAGGTATCCTGCCGTCCTGGTTTAACCCGGCCCCGGTAGCACGTACAGCACGCAACTCACCCCACCACACGATCCTCCCCACAGCCCTCACTGTAACTGGCCCATCAGCTCCAATAAGCAATTGTGATGTGGTCACTTTCACCATCGTGGCGGCCAACAATAATGTGACGACAACGAACGTTATTATCACCAGCACGATGCCCGCTGGCTTCGAGCCGACGACACCGCTTGTCTTCAATGTCGGCGACATGGGCCCCGGTGAGGTGATCACCCTGACCGCTGTTTTCTCCGCCACCTGCTCTGCCGTCTCCGGGCAAAATGTGGTTGTCCTTACGCAGGATGGATATGCTCCCATCGTCCGCTACACCGACTTTGTCGTCAACCCCGGCGCCATCACCATCCGTAAGGAGCCGGCCGTCATCAAGGCTGCACCGGGCGATGTGGTCACCTGGACCGTCTATGTGGAGAACACCGGCTACGGCACGGTCTCCA
>DAOTYA010000053.1:0-11739 GCA_034435075.1 Anaerolineae bacterium | reverse complement strand
CGCCACTGATGCAGGAAGAAAAGGGTGGCCAGGAACTTCTTCCCTTTGCGGCGCAGGTTGTAATCTATGATCGGGGAGGCGTGCAAGACCTCCTTGATGAACCCCAGGAAGTCGTAGTTGAAGTAAGCTGCATCAGCCCGCACGAACAACACTTGAAAGCCGTAGAGAAGAACAGTGGCCGCGAGCATAGGGATAGCCAGAGAACCGTCGTTGACGTTGGCGGGGGTGATGACAAAGAAAACGGGCAGGTAGGACCAGCGGCAGATGATGGAATGAATCTTGTAGCCGAAGATGCTCCCCTTCCTCCGGTTGGGATAGCTCCACCTGGCATCTGGATCATCCTTGTACCAGGCCTGGAGCAGGGAGCTGTCTATGATCAAGTCGTAGCCCTTGATCAAGCCGAGGCGGATCAGAGCTGCAACCAGGGCGATGAAGAACAGAAAGTAAGGCAGCAAACCCAGGTTGCGGACACGACGGGAGTATTGAGCCAGGCTGATGGTCTTCAGACGTCCATATTCGTCCCTTTGATCATAGCCCAAGGCTAGAGCCAGCGCCTCATAGCGTGCCAGCCAGTCGGTGATTCCTTCGTAGGAAAGGCGCCAGGCCCCTGCCACAATGGAGGTCAAGAAGACAGAGACATCGCTGTAGATTGGGGGGCGACCTCTTTTTGGTGCTGGCAAGGCCCAGGGACAAAGCACTTGACTCAGTCTCAAGGCCCAGAGGGCCAGTGACCAGGCATTGATCAGCCGGAGGAACTCGACGGGATCAACCCAGAGTCCCTCTTTCGTCCTGGCTTGGGGGAGCAATGAAAGGTCTTGCTCTGGTGCCCACTTCAAATGTGGGAGGCATTTTGCGATGATTTTTTCTAAAAGCATTGGAATTCCTCCGGTCTGTGGTTAATGCAGGTTACCTGCTACCTATTCTACAACGGTTGACTGAGGGATTCAACTGCTAATTTGATTTATGAAAGGCTCTCATGTTACTGAAACCATACGGCCTCTGAGGACCGGCGATCTGCATGCTCTCAGACCAGGATGGGTAACTCGGGTGGTGCTGCAAGGGCAAGTAAGGCTTGCCTTGTCCCTGCGGCTCGTACTTTTTACTTTTCGGGACCAAACACAGTCGTCTTTCACCAGCCTGCCCCCGCAAGTCTCGAAGGCATGGCCCAGCAATTGCAACTGAAGGGAACACGTTCAGGCGAGCTGAGCGGTTGCCAGGGGTGATAGTGAACCGGTGCAAACAGCGCTATTATGGGAGAACCAACCGCGACTATGTCTGCCTGCATGGTTCTGCTGGTAGAAGGCAGAAAATCCTCTAAGAACAGCTTGTTAAGGCTTATCAACGGCCGGTCCGAATACCAGGTTGTGGTAGCAAAGACCTGCCGTGACGCCCTGTCTAAGGTGCATGAAGTACACCCTGCGGTGATAATACTTGATTTACCCTCGCTCACCTTTTCTCCGCACAACTTTTTTGCTTCTCTCAAAGGTAAGGGTGTTGAAATCCCGACTCTGCTTCTACTGCCGGCCGGTGAGAGGGCGGATCACAGCCTGGAGACCCAGGCATATATACGCTACCCATTTTCCGCCGGGACACTGATCAGCCATATCCTTAAGCTGTTGCCAGCATCCGAACTTGGCGTGCTTCAGGTGGGTGATATTATACTGAACATTGAACAGCGGTGTGTGATGCGCGGAGATCGGGAAACTCACCTCACACCAAGGCAGGTCAGCCTGCTTGAGCTATTTATGCGCCACCCGGGCGAGATTCTGACGCGAGCCTATCTGATGAAACAGGTCTGGAACACCGATTACATCGGCGATACCCGCACTCTCGATGTCCACATTCACTGGTTGCGCAAAGCGATTGAGGAAGATCACAGGGCACCGGTGTACCTGCGCACTATTCGCCGCATCGGTTATCGGTTTGAAGTGCCAGAAACGCCTCAATGTGAAGGCTTGAAAACCAACAACTCTTAATGATCCGGAGGGTCACGGTGAATATCTCCATCGCCTCATACTCCTTCCACGGCCTCCTGCGGGAGGGCAAGATAGACCTGTTTGGCTACCTGGAGAGCTGTAAGTACCGCTATCATCTCCAAACTGCCGATATCTGGAACGGTATGCTTCTCAGCGTTGAGGATGACTATCTGGCTAAAGTCAAAGAAGCGCTCAGCGAACGAGAGTTGACGCTGGTCAATCTGTGTGTGGACGGCGCCCACATCTGGGAAGATGACCCCGAAGAGCGGGAGCGGAACTATCGCAATGCTCTGGCACACCTGCACGCCGCTGAGGTACTGGGGGCAAAAACTGTGCGCATTGATGCCGGCGTGCGTGCCGATACTTTCACCGATGAGCAGTTTGACTGGATCGTCAAACGGTATCTGGAGTATGCTCGGCGAGCTTTAGACAACGGCTATAAGGTCGGGCCGGAGAACCACTGGGGGGCTGAGGTTATTCCGGAGAACATGAGGCGTTTGTGCGAGGCTGTGAACCATCCTGCCTTCGGCGTATTGCTTCACTTCCGTGGCAACGAGGGGGATCGGGTGATGGCCCCGTGGGCAATGCACACTCACATTTCCTGGACTATCACCGAGAACTGCCTGGTCGAGAGCATGACCATGCTGCGCGATGCAGGGTACACAGGCTGCTGGGGGGTCGAGCATCACTCCGGCCAGTACGAATATTCAGAGGTCGCCATCCAGGTGGCCAGAGTGCGGGATGTACTTTGCCACTGGTAGTGCTCAGTACGCGTTGGGGGATTTGAAAAGGTTGAAGAACGTGCGGATGAGAATCTTGATGTCGAGCGATAGTGACCAGTTCTCGATGTACCACAGGTCGTACTTGGTACGCTCGACGATCGAGGTGTCGCCGCGCAGCCCGTTCACCTGCGCCCATCCTGTCATGCCGGCCTTTTCCCAGTGACGATCCATGTAGCGGGGGATGGAGCGGCGGAATTGGTTAACATAGATAGGCCGCTCCGGGCGTGGCCCTACCAGGCTCATATCACCAAGTAGTACATTTATCAACTGAGGAAGCTCGTCTATATTTATGCGGCGGATGATGCGCCCCAGCCGGGTAGTGCGCGGATCGTTCTCTACTGTCCAGCCGGCTCCGCATGCCTCAGCATCCTGCCGCATCGAGCGGAACTTAAGCATCATAAACGGGCGGGCATCCAACCCCATCCTCTCCTGGACGTAGAACACCGGCCCGTGTGAGTCAAGCTTGATCAGCACGGCCATCAGCATCATCAGCGGCGAAAGCAGCACCAGGCCGCACGCTGCTCCGACCACATCCATCAGTCGCTTGGCAGCATGTTTCCATCCCCGCAACGCGATGTCGCGCACCGTCAGCAAAGGTAATCCTCCCAGGTCCCCGATACTGACCTGACTGGCCATGATCTGGAACACGTCCGGGAAAACCTTGATCGTCACTTTACCTCGCTCGCATTCCGAGATCAGCATCAGGATTTCCTGATGCGTGGCTTCTGGTAGAGCAATGATTACCTCGTCCACCTTATGCTCATCAATGATGGGTGAGAGGTTACCGACGTGGCCGAGGACGGGTGCTCCTGGTGGTGTGCTCTCCTGACCGTTGGCGGAGACGAAGCCCACCACCTGGTACCCCAGCCCGGGATTTGACTGGATCTTCTGGAAGATCATCCGCCCGACCTCGCCGGTGCCGACAATGAGCACGCGATCGCGTCCCCACCCGCGCTTGCGTAGCCTGGCGCGCAGGTTGGCATGAGACAGCCTGCCACAGGTGACCAGCACGATGGTCAAAATCCACCCGTACAATATCATCCCCCGCGAATAGTCCAGCTCCAGCGGGCTGTTCTTGAACAATAGTGAGGCCAGTGCCACACCAACAAGTGTGGCCACCGTGGTGGAAGCGGAGATGGAGTAGAACTCATCAATGCGGGAAGGACCGCGCTGGAGGTGATAGAGCCGGGCGAAGGCGAAGACTATCAGCACCGACACAATGTGGGTGGAGACAATGCTACTATATTCGAGAAACGGGCCCATGTTTCTGGCCTCGTCTGGCCATGGCACCAGGCGACGCAGCCAGTAAGCGAGAAAGAAAGCCAGCCCGGCCATTGCCATGTCGGTGAGTGCCAGAGTCAGCACAAAGAAGGTCTGAGCACGTGCTTTTGAGGTCATTACGGAACGGATCCTCTTGTCACGCTCTCTGCCGGAGGCCAGCCACTCGCAGCCGCTCGAGGCCAACACGGGCAGTAATGATGCTCATGATGAGTATATGCAACAATCGGGGGGTCTGAGAGGCATAATGCTTGCGGTAGAAGATCTCCATGGCCCGGTAGAACTCAATCCGGGCACGGGGGTTTTGCCGGGTCGAGGCCCGCTTGATATGCAGCACTGTTACCTGCGGATTGTAGTAAACTTTCCAGCCCGCCTGTCTGATCCGGTAGGCCCAGTCCAGATCCTCGCCATACATGAAAAACTGCTCATCCATCAGGCCAACCTGAGCAATGGCTTCGGCCCTTACCATCATAAACGCTCCCACAACCGAGTCTACCTCGGCCACCTGGTCCGGGTCCAGATAGGTCAGGTTGTAACGGCCAAAACGTCGGCTGCGCGGAAAAAGGCGCGACAGCCCGGTCAGTCGGTAGAATGAAACTTCTGGCGTGGGGAATGACCGGCGACAGGCCAGGTCAAGGGAGCCATCAGGAAGCACAAGTTTTGGTCCTGCGATGCCGGCATCAGGATGGGCGATCATAAAGTCGAGCATTTGCTTCAGTGCGTTCGGTGGCAGCTCAGTATCAGAATTCAGCAGGAGTGCAAAGGCAGGGGAAGATGCTGATGGATTGGCAAATCCCAGACTCCGCAATCCCTGATTATTCGCAGCCGGGTAGCCTGCATTCATGGCGTTTACGATAAGGTGTGCCTGAGGGAATTCCCTGGCGACCATACCGGCACTGCCATCGGATGAGGCGTTGTCCACCACGCAGACTTCAAACGACAGATCTCCTTGACTGGCATAAACCGAGCGCAGGCAGGTGCGCAACAACTCGCAGGTATTGTAGCTGACGATCACAACGCCCAGATCGTGCATCTCGGCAACGGCTTCCAGAAGAGCATGTCAGGCAGCATTTCCTGTCGGGCCGGGGAGATGCCTCTCTATCCATGCCTCGACATCCGCCAGGACCTGTTCCTTGCCCACATCGTTGAAGACTTCGTGATAATAACCGGCGTACTCTCGCAGCTCCTTATCGGCCAGGGTCATATGTTCGTAGAAGATACGGCTTCCTTCGGGTGGCACCAGGCGATCCTCACTTCCATGCACGATCAGGCATGGCACCTGCATTTGGGCAGCATGTGCCTGTACCCATTCAAAAGCACGGGTCAGCTCGGTGCCGAGGCGAGGGGTGCCCAGGCTGTGGACCAGAGGATCGTTGACGTATGCTTCCACGACAGCCCGGTCGCGCGAGAGAGCGGTGGCATCGAGGCCGGTGTTGAGTGTGAGACGGGGTAACACGCCCGAGAGTATTTTCGCCAGCACCAGCAGAATCGGGGAAAGGCCCACTCTGGCCAGCACCGGACCGGAGGCCACGACACCGTTCAGTCCCTGAGGGTTGTGCAGGGCATATTCGAGAACGATCAACCCGCCCATGCTGTGTCCCAGAAGGAAAACCGGGCTGTTGTCGGCCTCCTGCTGGTGGATGAATTCAAGGAAGAGGCGCACATCCTCTCGAAACTCGTCCCAGCGGTTGATATGCCCGCGCGGGCCGGCAGAACGGCCGTGTCCGCGCAGATCGAAGGCATAGACTGCATATCCCAGTGGCACGAACCAGTTTACCACGTTGGTGTAGCGTCCGCTGTGCTCTCCGGCTCCATGCACAACCGGAAGGATGACCCTTGATTTCCCCTCGTCAGGATGCCAGCTCTGATAATAGAGTTGCAGTTCCCCGAACCCACTGAAAGTGCCCTCTTTGTGTTTCATCTTGCCTCCTGCCTGAGCGCAATTATAAACATGCCACTATCACAGTCAACGCATGGGATCTGGCCAGTCGGGCTCACCGTTTCCAGATCAGGCGGTTGTTCTCTACCACAACGACTGCCTCCCCTGCTCGTTCCAGCGAACTGAGCGCTGCCAGCACCGTAGCACGGGTCAGAAAATAGGATGTGGCCGTAGCCAGGCGCAACCCGTAGTGATCGGCCACATAACGGAGCAATGCTTCCGTCTCTTGAGCTTCTGTCAGTCTCTCATGCAGTAGACCTCGTATCTCTTCCAGGCGCGTTTTGTTGGCAGCACAGGCAGCAGCGATCTCTGCCCCGGCCTGATACGCCGGGCCATGACCAGGTGCGAAGCAGTTGTAATCCAACTCAGGCAACCGCGCCAGCGTTGCCAGCGTTTCATCCATATCTACACAGAAGGTCAGCTTGTGTTTTTCTAAAGTCTCGGCCGGGAAAAGGGCATCTGCACAGAACAACACTCCGTCCACGGCCAGGCCCATCTGGTTGGGGGCGTGACCCGGCAGTGACACAATATCCACAGCGAATGGCCCGACCTCCAGAGGTCCCGACTTCGCAATCGTGCAGTCCACGCGACAGGGTTCCGCCAGCGTGAACCTGGAGCGCAATTCGCTGATAGGAGCCGCTCCGCCAAACAAGTAGAGCGGCTCAATGATGGGGTGCTCCATCATCGCCGCTTCAAGAGTCGGTGCGCAGGTATGCACCTGAATTCTGCGTTGGAGGAAGTTTGCACCACCGAAGTGATCAGCGTGAGCATGGGTGAGGAAGAGAGCCCTCAGCACCACTCCCAGCTCTTCAGCAGCACGCAGAGCTTTCCGGGCAGCGTCTCTGTCCTGCCCGGTATCAATCAGCAGCCCTTGACCATCCCGCACAACCAGGCCGATGTTCGATCCACCCTGCAGTTGAAAGACACCCGATGCCAGCTCCACTTGCTGCATGATACACTCCTGTCATGTCCGCTACGGAACACGAAGTGTAACCATCAGGCCGATTGAAATCGTCCTCCCTGGGCGCTTTGCGCCGGGCGTCGGTCTGCGCCGACGCATTTGGTCGGCGCAGACCGACCACCGGCCGCAGGTCCGGTAATGGTTTACGGGAGAAGTATGCCTCTCCAGTCAGCACCAGAGTATAGAGTATTGCAATTAAACGGCTGTCTCAAGACCTCATCTCAGGCGGAAGGTGATCCACCCGGTTGAGATACTCCACATCCAACTGTCCCCTGCGAAAGCCCAGCCAGGAGATAGCCGTGTTGAGGTGATGGTAATAGACGCCGTTGTCCAGTGGCTGATTGAAAAGAGTTTTCAATAATGCGTCTATGAAGCAACCATGGGATACCAGCACAATGTGCTCGTCGAGCGTTGCCCAGGCACGTATCTGCTCCGCGACCTGCAAAACCCGGCTATGAAAAGCAGCAGTGGTCTCGAAGCCGGGCTGAAACCACCACCCTCTGTCAGTGATACCCGCAGGCAGATGGTAGTCGGGGAACTCAGCCGCGATTTCCTGACGTGTCATGCCCGGGTAGCCAACCAGACCATCCGCTCCGTGATCAAGGTAAACTCCTCCTTGCTCATGAAGCTCAACCCATACTTCTGGAGTCAGCCCCAATGCTTCTCCCAGCGGACGGGCAGTCTGCATAGCACGCCACATAGGACTGCAGTAGAGGCGCGTGACGCTAAAGCCGCGTTTCTGGAATCGGCCTGCCTCCCAGGTGTACGGGGACGGGCCCCCGGCCAGATAGCGGGCCAGTCTCTCAGCCTGTTGATGCCCCAACCCGGTCAAAGGAGGATCACATTCCCGCTCCCGGGGGTCATTCAGCGCGTTGTTTGTAGATTGGGCATGCCGGACGATGAAGAGTTCCACTGCACTCCCACGGACTTAGGGAATGGCCTGGCCAGACTATCTATGGTTGACCGCTCTCGCCATACCCGGTCTGGCGCAGCTTCTCCTCAAGGCGAGCCTCCAGCATGGCTTTTACTGCCGGCCACTCCGTGTCAATAATACTGTAATACACGGAGTGCCGAATGGTCCCGTCGGGTGTGATCATATGATTGCGTAAGATCCCCTCTTTGACCGCCCCGATACGTTCTATGGCTCGTTGGGAAATCACGTTGCGCAGGTCAGTTTTCAACTGGACGCGAATGCAGCCCAAAGTTTCAAAAGCGTGGCGCAGCAGCAAGTACTTGCATTCAGTGTTCACGGCTGTACGCTGATAGGCCACTCCGTACCAGGTACCGCCAATCTCCAGCCCGCGATGTTCACGGCGGATCTCCATGTAGCGCGTGCAGCCGATAGCTTTCCCCGAGGGTATGTAGATCACGGCGAAAGGCAGATCGGTCCCCTGCGCCTGACGGGCGAGCAGGTCCTGCACGAAAGCTCGCATTTTTTCCTCACTGTCTATATTGCCGTATAGCATATAGCGCCAGATACTCTCATCCAACCCTACCTCTGTCAGGTCCGGGACGTGTGCCTCTGTAAGTGGCTCAAGTCGCACTACCCGGCCAGTGAGGATGACGGGTTTTACTTCCATAATCTGCATCCCAGGGTTGAGCATTCCCGGACAGGCCTTATTCATAGACCTTCCAGTATGGCTTTTCTGGCTCCCAGCGGGCCCGGAACTCTTCCGGCACGGCCCCAAGCACTGCTTCGCACTCGGCGGTCACAGTGCCGTCCGGAAGGCGTATCTCCCCGGCTACATGTGCTCCAACGCCACTCAGCTTCTCCACCCATCCTATAGCGGTTAATGTTGTACAGACAGGAGTGGGGCGGCGATAGCGCACGGTCAACTTGAGTGTGGCCATAAGATTTTCGTCGGAGCTGCCCAACATCACGGCCCGACCGGCCGTCTCGTCAAGAATGGCAGCCACAATCCCGCCATGTACCACTCCCGGGTATCCCTGGTATTCCTCTGGCACGCTGAATTCGGTGCGTACCAGCCCGGCCTCCGT
Source organism: Anaerolineae bacterium (assembly GCA_034435075.1). Lineage (GTDB taxonomy): Bacteria > Chloroflexota > Anaerolineae > B4-G1 > B4-G1 > JAOAAG01. Next base: position 2,805 of record DAOTYA010000053.1, on the reverse strand, counting down.
GTCTTCGTAGAACTCTAACTTCAGCCCGACCGGATTCTGACGGCCACACAGAAAGCACATTCGGGAATTGGGCTGCTTTCGCATCGTATCCCCTGCATGCAGGCTAAGAGCCTATCCGAAAAACCCTACGGGCAGCATCCCTTGCCGTTTATACCGACGCATAGGGATACGTAGGTTACGTTTCAGGGTAGGTCCTAAGAGTGTCCTCCAGGCAGACTTTCAGCCGGTATTACAATCTGGTCAGCTTCTGTCTCAGCTCCTCCGGTGTGCTCGCTTCGATAGCGGTGTATTGCACACCGGGGTAGTATTGTTCGAAGAAGGCCTGCAGATCAGATGGCCAGTGTTGTGGATTGATCGCGATCACCCGACGCACATCAAGGTCACCGATGCCGGCATCGTCGGCACTGCCGCCAATGGTGTAGCGGAACCTGTTCCATGTACCGTCCACCACCGCCAGTGCCCAGGCTGCATCGGCGTCTGGGGGTAGCAGCACATAGGTGCGCTCGTATTGAACGCGGGGTCTGCCGCGTGGCGGCTTTTCGGCTGGTACGCCTTCAAATGTGCCTGTGACGCTTATCTCGCCAGCAGCAGAGAAAACCACAGTGTGGGTGCCGGCCTCGCTTACCGGCCCGGCCGTGTACGTCCACGTATACCATTCCCCATCCCTACCCACCACGACGTTGCCGCGTGCCAGTTCTCCACCAGAGGGCTGAGCGATCCTTAAATTGACACCGGTGAGAGCAGCCTGGGAGCGAGCCTCGATCGTCACTTGCTCACCTGCTCTGGGTTTCTCCGGCCGGCAGCTCAGGCGTACTTCCGGCTTCTCAACACCAGAGGCAGTGAGTTCTGCATCGTCCCAGTAAGCGTCATTATGTTTGAAAGCCCACATTGTCCTGCTGCGCATGAACACGGTTATGGTATCGGCCTGGGCGGTCGCCTCGACGGCCGGCACCTGAGCATGGGCGTTGTAAATATGTGCTCCCTGTCCCCATATGACTGTATCGGCGAGTGGATTCGTGCCGCCCGTGGGATCAATGCCCACGTAAAAGGTGAAGTTGCGCCACTCGTCATTGGGAGCCTGCCCTTCAAGGAGGAAACCAGGCTCGTAACCAGGCCCCTCGCTCCACCGGCCGTCGTCCGGGTGGGGGAATTTGTCCGGTGCACCCGCGTGGTTACTCCAGGCATGCGCCCACGCTGTGAAACGGACCCTGGTACCGGCCCCGACCTTGACCTGCTGCAGGAAACCAGCGTCGTGCTTGCGATAGAAAGTGAAGAGCAGGATAGCTTTCTGACCGCTATGGACGCGGTGAGGATCGTGTTGTTTCCACGCGTCACGCACTTCGGGCTGATCCCATGTACCCGGATTGTGGCGAAACCAGGTTACCCAGCCAGGGGGGGTGAATATGTTACCCACCTCTCTTTCAACGAGCGTGCCATTCTCAGACACGACCAGACAACGGTGGCTTTTCTCTTCCGACCAGTCGGCCTCAAAGGACCCATTTTTAAGCAAATTTCGTGACATATCTGCCTCCTTTATGCATAAGCTGGGGATATGTGAGGCACAGACATGATTGTGCAGTTCCTCTCAGCACAATGAGTCGCTGATTTTTGAGACAGGCCAAAACTGGTACAGAGGTGGCACTCACTCGCCATGCTGATATGCCGGGCATGAAGTGGGTTCAGCTTAGGAGCATGACCCTTCAAATAACTCGGGAATCGGGCCGTCAGGCGGAAAATCAGGTTGAAGCCTCCACTACTCCTGGCGCCTTATGAAAAGCATTGGGCTTAAGAGCCTATCCGGAAATCGTAACCGACGCATCCCTATGCGTCGGTATAAGCGGCATGGGGATGCCGCTTGTACGGTTTTTCGGATATATATAAGAGCCGCAGTGAGGTGTATCAGAATCTGGCAGATGATTTATCCCGGGAGGAATAAGTCTCTTGCCGCACACTCAGGTGCACCGAGAGCGTTCTACATTCCTGAAAGCTCACGGCAGGTGATCTGAATGCCATTTGAAGTCACTGGCGACCGGTGCGCTCTTTCGTGCCGAACCCCAGATATGGTAATAGCTCGCTCAGCAGCTCATCTTTATGCCGAAATCCAACTATACGCCTGACTTCGGTGCCGTTGCTGAAGAGGATCAGTGTGGGGATGCCGCGGACACCGAGCCGCCCCGGGGTACGTGGATTCGAGTCAACGTTGAGTTTGGCTACCCGTATGGTATCATACTCCCTGGCAATTTCTTCGACCAGGGGGGCGATCATTTTGCAGGGGCCACACCACTCAGCCCAGAAATCTACCAGAACAGGCTGCTTTGACTGAAGCACTTCGGCGTCGAATGTCTCGTCGGTTACCTCGAATGTTTTCGCCATTCTTTCCTCCACATAAGGAGATTATCCTATGAGCATAGGGTTTTGTCAAGAGATGCTGGTGGCAGTCGTTGAGAGGGCCCAGAATGGCACTTTGCCAGTGCTTCTGCCTGAGTGCGACCGGTAAGCCCTTCCCACCCGTGCGGGTGTCCGTCATGTTTTTGCACCCGCCCGGCTCAGACCGTTCTCCAGGCCATGTCCAACGTTGCAGACTGGGCCACAGTGTAGGACAACTGCTTGCAATTGTCCTGCTCCAGCCCAGGCCGTTACATAGCCTGATCTCGCTCCCTTCGTGCAAAAAGTGATGGACATTTCTCTGTGCGGGTGCCCGTCATATTTTTGCATCCGCTGGCTCGGGCCGGTCTTCAGACCACGCCCGACGCCGCACGACCGGCCACAATGTAGGGCAACTGCGAGCAGTTGCCCTACAACTGA
>DAOTYA010000052.1:0-14992 GCA_034435075.1 Anaerolineae bacterium | reverse complement strand
CAGTTGTAGGGCAACTGCGAGCAGTTGCCCTACATTGTGGCCGGTCGTGCGGCGTCGGGCGTGGTCTGAAGACCGGCCCGAGCCAGCGGATGCAAAAATATGACGGGCACCCCAGCCCGTCCGGCCGGGCGAGGTGCCTGGTCCAGTCCTCCAGTTCCACGTTCACCGCGCTTTCGTCCCGGGCCAGAATCTGGCACGAGCCATGTCCGGGTAGCGCAACTGCCTGTCCTGGCACTCTCAAAAATTGAGTGCTAAAACCCCTTGACAAAGCGCAAAAATTGTGGTATGATATGCCGTGTGTTAGCACTCAAAGCTATAGAGTGCTAAAATTAAGAACACCGCTTCTAAATCTTGAGTAAGGAGGTAGTGGAGATGACGCTGAACATCAAGCCTTTAGGTGATCGAGTCGTGGTTGAGCCGCTGGAGGAAGAGGTGGTCACTTTTGCCGGCGGCCAGTTGGTCCTCCCCGACACCGCCAAGGAGAAGCCGCAACAGGGTAAGGTACTGGCTGTCGGGCCGGGCCGTTACGACGAGGATGGGAAACGTGTGCCGATGGAGGTCAAAGTAGGTGACACAGTCGTCTACGCCAAGTATGCCGGTACATCATTCAAGACCAGGGATGGCAAAGAGATTCTCTTCCTGAAAGAGAGCGATATCCTGGCTATTCTGGAATAATATAGAGACCACACTTTATAAGGAGGAACGTAGCTATGGCGGCAAAGCAGTTAGTATTCAGTGAGGAAGCACGACGCTCGTTAAAACGCGGTATTGATGTTCTGGCTAACGCTGTGGTAACCACGCTTGGCCCCAAAGGGCGCAATGTAGCGCTGGATAAGAAATGGGGCGCACCAACCATCACCCATGACGGCGTAACCGTTGCCAAGGAGATTGAGCTTGAGGATCCATTCGAAAATATGGGGGCGCAACTGTTGAAGGAAGCAGCCACCAAAACGAACGACATCGCAGGTGATGGTACCACCACTGCCACACTGCTGGCACACACCATCATCACCGAGGGTATGAAGAACGTGGCTGCCGGCGCCAATCCTATGCTCCTCAAGCGTGGCATCCTGGCCGGTGCTGAAGCCGTGGTCGAGGCTATCGCGGCCCAGGCCATCGAGCTGACCAGCAAAGACGAAATCGCCAACGTGGCAGCAATCTCCGCTCAGGACCGCGAGATCGGCGACCTGATTGCCGAGGTGATGGACAAGGTCGGCAAGGACGGTGTTATCACCGTTGAGGAGAGCAAGGGCCTGGAGTTCGAGACCGAGTACGTCGAGGGTATGCAGTTCGACCGTGGTTACATCTCTCCCTACTTCATTACCAACCCTGAGGCGATGGAGGCCGTGGTCGAGGAGCCCTACATCCTGATTCACGACAAGAAAATCTCGGCCGCTGCTGATCTCGTGCCCATCCTGGAGAAGCTGGTCCAGCGGGGTGCGCGTAACCTGGTCGTGATCGCCGAGGATGTGGACGGTGAAGCGCTGGCCACGCTGGTACTGAACAAGCTGCGCGGCATGCTCAACTGCCTGGCTGTCAAGGCCCCGGGCTTCGGTGATCGCCGTAAGGCCATGCTTCAGGACATCGCTATACTGACCGGCGGGCATGTCATCACCGAGGAAGAAGGCCGCAAGCTCGAGGGCGCCACGATCGATGACCTGGGCCGGGCCGATAAGGTGATCTCCACCAAGGACGATACCACCATCGTCGGCGGCCGCGGAGATGAGAAGATGATTAAGGCCCGCATGGAGCAGATCAAGGTGGAGATCGAGAAATCCACCTCGGACTACGACAAGGAGAAGCTCCAGGAGCGGCTGGCCAAACTTGCCGGTGGCGTTGCCATCATCCGGGTCGGCGCGGCGACCGAGACCGAGCTCAAGGAGAAGAAGCACCGCGTTGAGGATGCGCTCTCGGCCACCCGTGCTGCGGTTGAGGAGGGCATCGTGCCTGGCGGTGGTGTGGCACTGATCAACGCCATCCCCGCCCTCGACAAAGTCAAGATGACCTATCCGGATGAGCAGACCGGCGTCAACATTCTGCGCACGGCGCTGGAGATGCCTCTCCGCAAGATCGCCGAGAACGCGGGTGAGGATGGCGCGGTGATCCTGGATGCGGTCCGCCGGCTCCAGAAGGAGAAGGGGAACAATCGCATCGGCTACGATGTGATCCGGGGCGAGTTTGTGGATATGGTCGAGGCGGGCATCATTGACCCGGCCAAGGTCACCAAAGGCGCGCTGTCCAATGCCGCCTCCATCGCCGCGATGATCCTCTCGACCGAGGCCCTGGTCAGCGAGATTCCGGAGAAGGAAAAGCCCGCTTCTACTCCTTCGGTGCCGGAATACTAGACCGGTGAAAAATAAGGCCCCTCACGAGCGTGGGGGGCCTTATTTTTATCGCGTCCCTGTTACCGGGAGGAGGCAGGAGGCATATTTACCGCGTCTCCGTTACTTTTCTCAAGCCGCGTGGGTGGTCGGGGTTGTATCCCTTCGCCAGCGTGATGTAGAGCGCCAGCAACTGCCCTGGCACAACACACGTGAACGGCGAAAGCCACTCCGGCAGGCTGGCCTCCAGTCGCAGCGGTGTGCTGGCCAGTTGAAGTGCCTCCTCCTGGTCGGAGATGATGAGCAGCTCAGCCTCGCGGTCGGCCAGCTCACGAATCAGCGCCAGCATGTCGTTGTAGACAGCTCCCCGCGGTGCGACAGCGATGACCGGGAAGCCTCGCTCCACGATGGCTACAGGCCCGTGGCGGAAATCGGCCGAAGAGTAGGGTTCGGCGACGATATATGTAAGTTCCTTGAGCTTGAGCGCGATCTCGAAGGCAGTGGCGTAGTTATAGCCACGGCCCAGGACGACGCACTCGGTGGCGTAGGTGTAGCGCTGAGCGAACCGGGAGACGATACTCTCCAAAGCAAGTGTCCTCTCCACCGCTGCCGGCACCTGCCTGAGCTCGTTCAGACGCTCCTCATCCCCGGCCAGTTGCACTGCCAGCAATGCCAGTGCTGCCAGTTGAGCGGTATACGTTTTGGTCGCAGCAACAGCCCGCTCCTGCCCTGCCTGGAGGAGAAGCACGTGGTCGGCTGCCCGGGCCAGCGGTGAGCCGGGGTCGTTGGTTACAGCGACGGTAAGTGCCCCCTGTCTTTTCCCCTCTTCGACCACAGCCACAATGTCAGGCGATTGCCCGGACTGCGAAACCCCGAGCACCAGTGCATCGCCGATCCATGGCGGGGTCTGGTAGATGCTGAAAAGAGAAGGGGTTGCCAGCGCCACCGGCATGCGATTGAGAGCACCGAAAAGGTATTGGAGATAACGCGCCGCGTTATCTGATGTGCCCCGGGCAGCGATAACGGCATAACGCGCACCTCTGGCGCGAATGGCCGCAGCGATACGGGCGGCGCTTTGAGCCTGTCTTTCTAGCAGATTGGCCAGCACGTGGGGCTGCTCGTGGATTTCATCCCTGAGATAGCTCATAACTTACCCTCTCCGTCTGAAGAAATGTAGTGCATGAGTGACTGTAGTGGATCAGGGTATACCTGCCCGTACACCTTTTTGGACCTGCGGCCAGTGGTCGGCCTGCAAGGTGACTGTCACCTAAGCCCGCGAATCTCGAAGGAATATCCTGCCAGCATAAGCAGCGCGGTGGGTGCATCGGGAGTCTCGTACTGCAGCTCGAACACCTGCACCTGGCCTGGCTCGACGATCCAGGGCAGCGGAGGAGCTGCGCTGAGCAGCTCGCCTGTACCCGCGCTGGAGGTTAGTTTTATGTCATCCGCCTCCACGCTGAGCGGCTCGCCACCGGTGTTCCTTATCTCCCCTCCGAGCACCAGAATACTCCCATTGCTGCTGAGAAAAGTGCCATCCTCGCTCAATGTGACCTCAGCATGGGCAGGAAGAGAGGGCGTGCTTTCCGGTTGGTAGGGAATGCTCACGCTGGCCCAAGACTCTGCCCCCGGTCCGGGGGCGAAAATCCAGGTCAGTGTCGGGCCGGCCATCGCTTCGGGCACCAGGTAACCTGCCGTGCCCTGCGCTGTGGCCCCTGGGGCAATCTCCCCGCTGAGTGGTCCATATTCCCCCAACACAGCTGCCTTGAGTGAGGGCAGATAGAGATTGCCTGCTCCGTCATGCAACTGCATGCTGAAGGCATCGGAGTTCAGCGCCACCTCTCCGTTGTTCTGTACTGAGAACTCGACCAGGTAGTACATGGTGCCGGGGGAGAGATCATCTCTTCCCTGGACAGCGTAGCCCTTGAGCAGGGTGACCTGGATATCACCTATACGCACCGGCTGACCGGGCTGTGCGGGTATGCCGACCTGTGGCTGGACTGCCTCTACTTCGGAAACGTAGTCCGCCGTGGCGACATACCAGTTTCCACCCTCTTTTTCTACTATCAGCGTGACACGCGGCCGTGTCTGCTCGAAAACGCGCGCATCATCGGCCGTCGTCTCGCGCCGCTCGACGAAGCGGAACAGAAGGACGGTACCGCTGGATAGACGCAGTCTGATCTCATCACCGGGCCTCAGGCCAGCGAGCAGTGCCTCATTCTGCGAACCAGGCTCCAAAGCCACAACATAGTTGACCACTGTACCACAGGCCCACGCGGCCACCCCCGTGTAACCGGCGGGATAAGTCCACCTTTCGCCAGGGACAAAGGCTGCGACCGGGAACGACTGTCCCCCAACTGTTATAGAGACCGGCAATGAGGCCACCACCCGTACGATGCCATTGCTGATGACCGTCTCGCAACCCTTAGCAGGGGTTGGGAGCGGCAAGACGGTTACGGTCGCTAAAGGAGTTGGGGTAAGCCTGACGACTTCCAGGGGTGCACCGGGGAGGGCCGGCTCCTTCACGAAAAGATGGCGCAGCCCCAAAAACAGGAGCAACAACACGGCGAACAAAATTAACAGAATGCCGCCAACCAGGGGCAGTACCAGCAGGCAGGCATTACGTCTACCTGCACCAGAGGATGGTTGCTCCATCGCCGGGGTTGAGAGGGAGCTATGCTCGCTCAGGGTGTTCCTCCCGATGAGCCTGGCGTGGGGGGCACGCGCAGGTGGATGTCAGCCCCTTCTATGCCTGTAAGCTGGCTGAAACCCAGGAAGGGCACCTTCACCTGCACCGGTCCCTGAGCAGCGACGGTAAACTCCAGGCTGCCCAGCTCATTGGTAAATCCCTGAGCGAGCAATTTGTTTGTGGCCGCTTCATAGGCCAGCACCGAGAGACCCCCGATGCCTTCCCCTGCACCAGGCTGGCCATCGTTGTTAGCGTCGTAGTAGACGATGATTTTTATAGGGACGAAACGAGGGGCTGGCGTGGCAGCCGGCACGGGGGTGGGGGTGGTGAGTGTGCGCACAGAAAGGCCCGCCTGGGGCACAGCGGTCGGGGGAGGTGGAGTATTTGTCGGCTGGGCAACGGATTGGGGTGTGGCAGTTGGCGCCGGGGCAGGGGTCGCCGTCGCCACACCAGGTACTTTGACTTCGCAGAGCAGTGTGTATTTGCTATCGGCTATGGATGGCGGGGTGCGGTTGCCATACCCGATCAGGATATACAACCACCCCTCATATGTGGCATAATAGGCCAGGCGGCTGTTCAGGTTCCCCGGCTCAACGTCGTCGTTGCCGGCGATGGCGTTTCGGTTATGGTCGTACATGATCATATTTGGGTCCACACCTGCCGACAGCTCCGAGGTCCTGCATTCGTAAAGCAGTCCACGCTTGACCCACATCTTGAAGAAATCGTTATCCGGTCCACCATATGGAGGTGGCACAAAGTTGAAATCCTCGGACCTGTTGGCAGCGATGACACAGGCGTGATCGAAGTCGTAGTTGCCCAGCCCGGTATGGTCACACCGGTCTGCGGTGGGGCTTGAGGGGACAGCACCAGGTGTGGCAGTGGCTGAGCTTACTTCCGAGATAATCAGATCATAGGTGTCGCTCGGCTTGCTGGTATCCACCATATTGGTGACACGGATGTAATAATAGCCGTTGTACGTGGCCTGCCACTCAACTTTGCTGGCAAACCCTCCACCTCCATCGTTGTCCGCAGCGATGCGCTGCATGTTCTCTGTGAAGACTTCCAGGTAAGTGTCAACACCGCTCAGGTTGGTAGTGTAGGCCCGGTAGTAGCGGCCGGACTTCACGTAGAACGCGAACCAGTCCTGGTCTGTACCGGGGGGCACGAAGTTAGCTTTTGTGGCGCTGGCCGAGGTGGTCACCGGGAAAATGTAGGCATCGGCACTGGTGTCATTCGGTTCATAGGGGTCCGTCCCGGCCGTGCTCAGTTCTTCAATGTTCAGATCGTAGCTCCCCTGCGTAGAGATGCGGTTGGTTACACGTATGTAGTAATAGCAACCCTCACCTCCGCCCGGGCATGCAGCCTGCCATTCGATCTTGCTGGCAAATCCCCCTCCACTGTCGTTATCACTTGCGACCGGCGTTGTGCCTCCTTCCTGGTAAACCTCGATGAAGGTGTCTGCATTCACCAGGTTGCCTGTGGAGGCTCTGTAGTAACGAGCGTTTTTGACGTAGAATTTATACCAGTCTACATCCGGGGGCGTGGTGCCAGGCGGAGGCACAAAGTTAGCATTTGTGGCGCTGGCGGAGGTGCCCACCGGGAAGGTGTAGGCAGTGGAGCGATCATTATTGTTGTTGGTGCCCTCATATGAATCCGGAGAGGGAGGCGCAGTGATGGTCAAATTCAGCCTGTACGTCCTGCCCGAGCATGCGGTGGAGGGAATTTGGAACACTTTGAAATAATAGGGTCCAATACCACTGGCCACCAGGTCGACCTGGGCCTGGTAGTTATCTGTCGGGTTGGAGTCGGTGATGATCGCTGTCAGCGAGGAGTCGTAGACGATCAATCCCAGGTTGTAGTTGTTTGTTGCCTCAGGGACCACTTCGATCTGGTAGGTCGCGCCAGGGGTGGTGTTATCCAGCCTGAACCAGTCGTCCTTGGCGGTTACATGTTGGTCCCTATTGCCGGGGGCCAGGGCCAGGCCGCTACGTCCAGGGGGAGTTGCCGAGAATGCCTGGGCAGGTGTGTCGTTGTAAATACCCAGCACTTCCAGGCTATCGGTGGTGGTGACGGATAATGTGCAGACCACGGCGGCCTGGTAACGCGGAGCGAATGGGTTACCCTGCGCCTCCAGCGGGCTGGAAGCAGCACTGGTCGGTGTATGGAGGCCGGCGATGACGCCCCCCACCACCAGCGCCAGGATTACCGGTACCGCAACAAGTATGGGCTGCCCGGACAGAGATTTCATCAGCCTGTACCTCCCCCCCAGTACTATACCACAAAGTGGAAAGGCCCGCAAACCTGCACAGCTAAGTCACATGGCTTACGCAGTTCACGTGACCGTCACTTCCAGATTCCCCCCACAGGCACTTCCTGGGATGCGAACCCCCTGTGCAGTCTCCTGGCGACCGTTTCCGAAGCGCCAGTCACGTTCAGGGTAGTACTGCGTAACTCCTGTCAGTAAACCCTGCTGTGCGCAGTTTCTTTTTCGCCCAGGATAATGTCGTGCACCCCTCCTTCGCGTATGCTGGCGGGCGAGACCAGGGTGATCCTGGCCTTCTGTTGTAGCTCACGTATGGTCAGAGCACCACATGTACACATCGTGGCGATAATCTTTGATATAGTCAGTTCGACGTTGTCCCTCAACTTACCAGCATAAGGCACGTAACCCTCAACCCCCTCTTCAAAGGTAAGCCTGGCATCGCCGCCCAACTCATAGCGCTGCCAGTTACGCGCCCGATTCGATCCCTCGCCCCAGTATTCTTTGACAAAGCTGCCCCCAATGACCGTCTTCCTGGCCGGGCTTTCGTCGAAGCGGGCAAAGTAGCGGCCCATCATCACGAAATCGGCGCCCATCGCCAGTGCCAGCACGATATGGTAATCCTGGACAATCCCACCATCGGAGCAGATGGGCACGTAGATGCCGGTCTGCTTCAGGTACTCCTCTCTGGCCTGTGCCACCTCAATGAGGGCGGTGGCCTGTCCGCGCCCTATCCCTTTCTGCTCTCTGGTGATGCAGATGGACCCCCCACCAATGCCTACCTTGACGAAATCGGCACCGGACTCGACCAGATAGAGGAAGCCCTCGCGGTCCACCACGTTACCACCGCCGATCTTGACCTCATCCCCGTACCTGTCCTTGACAAAGCGAATTGTATCGCGCTGCCATTCGGTGAAGCCGTCTGAGGCATCTACGCACAGGACATCCACCCCGGCCTCCACCAGTGCCGGCACGCGCTCTCGATAATCACGCGTGTTGATGCCGGCACCAACCAGCAGTCTTTTCTCATGGTCCACCAGCTCATTGGGGTTCTCCTTGCTCTGTTCATAATCCTTCCTGAACACCAGGAAACACAGCCGCTGCTCGTCATCCACAATGGGCAGGGTGCTCAGCTTATGCTCCCAGATGAGATCGTTGGCCTCGTGAAGCGAGATGCCCTCCTTTCCGTACACAAGCTCTGAGAAGGGGGTCATCAGATCTCTCACTTTGGTATTTGGATCGGTGCGGCTCAGCCGGTAATCGCGGCTGGTCAGGATGCCGAGCAGTTTACCGCGCGCGCTGCCGTCATCGGTGACCGCCATGGTGGTATGGCCTGTTTGCCTGGCCAGCTCAAGTACCTCTGCCAGGGTGGTATCGGGGGTGACATTTGAGTCGCTCACCACGAAGCCGGCCTTGAATTTTTTGACTTCCCGCACCATCCAGGCCTGCTGCTCGATCGGCTGGGAAGCGTAGATGAAGGAGAGGCCACCGCATCTGGCCAGCGCAATCGCCATATTGTGGTCAGAGACAGCCTGCATGATCGCGGAAGTGAGGGGGATGTTCAAATACAGTGGCGGCTCCTCCCCCTCTCTAAACTTCACCAGGGGTGTCTTCAGGCTCACATTTTCCGGGACGTGGTGTTTCTCGGTCAGGTTAGGCAGCAGCAGATACTCACTGAATGTGTGCGAAGGTTCGGGGTAAAAATATGCCATATGCACCTCCAGGCCTCAGGTTATACTGTAGCCCAGGCGACGGAGTTCGCGCTCGTCGCGTCGCCAGTTTTTGCTCACCTTGACCCACAGGTCGAGGTAGACCCGGCCTCCCACCATGCGCTCAATCTCATGCCGCGCTGCCTCTCCTATCTGGCGCAACATCTGGCCTTTGTTGCCGATGATGATCCCTTTCTGGGAGGGTTTCTCGACGAAGATGTTGGCTGCTATATAGACCACCCCGTTCTCCCGCTCCTTGAACTCCTCAACGACGACCGCAACTGCGTGAGGCACTTCATGGCGGGTGAGATTGAGCACCTGTTCGCGGATCAGCTCGGCTGCGATCTCTCGCTCAGGCTGGTCGGTAACGTAATCGGCCGGGTAGTAGCGAGGGCCTTCCGGCAGCACCTCCAGGATGATGGAAAGCAGTTTGTCAAGGTTGATCCCTTCCGTGGCGACGGTCATCATCCAGTTCCGGTGCTGTGGCACGAGTGCCCAATAAGCTTCGGTGTGGGGCCTGACTTTATCCGGCGGGAGCAGGTCCATCTTGTTCAGTACCAGGACGACAGGCGCGAGGTCACCGCCATTCAAAACTTCGGCGATCATTTGGTCCTCCTCAGTGGGCGGCTCCGAAACATCTACCACGAAGAGGACCAGATCGGCATCGGGGATGGCGGACCTGGCGGCCGCGACCATGATCTCGCCGAGCTTGTGGCGGGGGCGGTGGATACCGGGGGTGTCTACAAAGATGATCTGGGCATCCTCGCGCGTGAGGATGCCCAGGATGCGACGGCGCGTTGTCTGCGGCCGGGGTGAGACAATGGCTATTTTCTGCCCCACCAGCCGGTTCACCAACGTGGACTTGCCGACGTTAGGCCTGCCGATGACGGCGACGAATCCAGATTTATGGCCCGACGGGTGAGCTTCGCTTTCCTGCACCATTTCCCTTTTCCGGCACAAGATAGATACCCGGCAGGCTCAGCAATGTGACACCGCCTTTCATCAGTACATTTGCCCAGAAGATTGACCAGACACTCGCAGCAGGCATCAGCCCACCGAAAGCGCCCCAGCAGAAGATCATGCTATCCAGGGGCACGCTGACTGCGTTACTGACCAGCACGCGCATCCATTGGAAGCGTCTTGTGACCCACGAGACCCACAGGTGATACACCTCGGTATCTGTGAACTCACTTGCCGCTTCGGCGATAATGGAAGCCACGACGATGCGCCAGGCCGGAGTGAGTACGGCGGCGAACTCACGTTGCAGCGGCCAGGCCGGGTCTGGAGGAAGCCACGCGGCGAAAAAGAACAGTCCTGCCATCATCAGGTTGATCACTGCGGCGGCGACGATGACCGTGCGCGCCGCAGTACGTCCCAATAGCTTATGTACCAGGTCACGCAGCGTAAAGGTGAAGGGGTATATGAAAGTGCCCACATCAACGCTGAACCCTGCCACCAGCGCGATTTTAAGGCTCAAAATGTCCGATAGCATTTGGGCCGCGATGTAGGCCGAGAGCACCAGGACACCCGCGCGCAGGATGGAAGGGTTGGAATGTTCCTTATCCTGGCGAAGCAAACCGTGTTACTCCTCTTTCTTCTCACGTTGATGTGCTTCGATGATGGGCTGAGCCAGGTGTGGGGGTACCTGCTCGTAATGGTCCAGCTCCATTGAGAACAACCCGCGTCCCTGTGTCAGGCTGCGCAGGTCTCTGGCATAGCGCTGCATTTCCGCCAGTGGCACCAAAGCCGTAATGACGCTCTTTCTGCCGCTCTGCTCTATCCCCAATACCCGTGCTCGCTTGGTGTTCAGGTCCCCCATAATGTCGCCGGTGTATTCCTCCGGGACGGTGATCGTGACCCGGTAGATCGGTTCCAGCAGCACCGGGCCGGCGCCCAGCATCACTTTCTTGAAGACCTCGCGGCCCGCGATCTGGAAGGCGATGTCCTTCGAGTCAACCGGGTGCTCCTTGCCATCGTAGACCACCGCCTTAACGTCCACTACAGGATAGCCAGCGATCACGCCCTGTTCCATCACCTGGCGGATGCCTTTTTCAATTGAGCTTTCAAAGGAACGGGAGATGGCCCCACCAAATACCTCCCAGCCGTATTCGAAGCCGGCGCCGCGCGGCAGCGGTTCCAGGCGCATGTGGACTTCGGCGAACTGACCTGCCCCACCGGTCTGCTTCTTGTGCCGGTACTGGTCGGAGTGGACTTTCGTGATGGTTTCCTGGTACGGGACTTTGGGAATCGAGGTCTCGACTTTGACGTCGAAACGGTTCTCCATGCGTCGCACGGCGATTTCGACATGTGCTTCTCCCATCCCCTCCAGGATTGTCTGACGTGTGGTGGTGTCCTGACGCCAGCGCAGGGTCGGGTCCTCCTCGCAGATACGGGTCAGCGTGGGTCCCAGCTTGGCTTGGTCAGCCTTACTGGTCGGGCTGACGGCCACAGCGAAAAGCGGCGGCGGGAATTCAGGTCCCCGCAGCCATAGGGGATGGCCTCTATCGCACAGTGTGTCGCCGGTGAGTGTATTGGTCAGCTTGGCCACCGCCCCGATGTCGCCGCAGTGCAGGCGTGGCACCGGCAACTGCTCCTTGCCGCGCATCACGTAGAGTTGACCCAGGCGCTCCTCCTCTTTGGCCCGGCTGTTGTAGACCCGGCTGTCCGACTCAAGCAGGCCGCTGTATACGCGCAGATAGGTAAGCTTGCCCACGTAGGGGTCGGCTGTTGTCTTGAAAACAAGGGCGGCCAGTGGGGACATATCGTTCGGCTCGATCTTCTCTTCGCCTTCAACTCCTTGTGCTGTGACCGGCCCGCGATCGGCCGGGGATGGAGCATAGGCCACCAGTGCATCAAGCAGTGCTCGCGTGCCCAGGTTGGCTGTCGCTGCGGTCACCAGCACCGGTATGACCGTTCTGTTGATAACGGCGAGCCGCAGTCCCCGACGAATCTCCTTCTCGGTGAGTTCCTCCCCTTCCAGGTACTTCATGATCAGCTCGTCATCTGCTTCGGCCGCAGCCTCGATCAATGCCAGGCGTGCCTCCTCTACCTGCCCGGTCATGTCGGCTGGTATCTCGGCTACTTTGCCTTCCGGGCCTATCAGTGCCTGAATTCTGACCAGATCTACCAGGCCGGAGAAGCCTGCCTCTGCGCCAATGGGCAGGACAATGGGCACGAAGTTCTTGCCAAACGTGTCACGGAGCATCTGCAGCGTCCTGGTCAGGCTGGCGTTCTCCCGGTTTATCTTATTGACGACCACCATGCACGGGAGCTGCTCTTCCTCGATAAAGTTCCAGATCAATTCCGTGCCCACTTCGACGCCCGCGACGGCATCCACCAGAAGCAGCGCTGTATCGGCTGCCCGCAACGCGCTCTTTACCTCACCGACGAAATCCAGGTAGCCTGGTGTGTCTATCACGTTAATCTTACACTTTTCCCACTCCACCGGCGCGAGCGCAAGGTTGAGCGAGATGTGACGGCTGATCTCTTCCTCGTCAAAGTCCAGAGTCGTGGTGCCATTCTCCACCTCGCCCATGCGGGTGATCGCGCCGCTGGTAAAAAGCATTGCCTCTGCCAGCGAAGTCTTGCCAGAACTCCCATGGCCCAGCAGGACAACGTTGCGTAATTGTTCCGTTGTGTAATCTCTCATCAACTTCAAGCCTCCTCAGACAGTTGAATCCATCCCCTGCCCGCCAGCTCTATCTTGAGCCATCGGACGACCGGCAGCGGGAAGTTATAAGCATTGGTTATGGCGGTATTCTAAATGAGAATGCCATAACTGTCAATATACCTGCTGGCCTGGGGTGTCAGGTGTAGGAAAACTGTGAGCAGTTGTCCTACAATATTTGTGTCCTCGGGTCTCCAGACCACGCCCGAAATTGCTACGAGGTGTCAGAGGGATGTTGAGGGCACCACCGTACTACCTGCGATACACCCGTATCGCCGCTTCGCCCGCCATCGGGCACTGATACTCGCAGATGCCGCAGCCGATGCACAGGTCGAGCAGGACGTAGGGCCGCTGCACGGTGACCTCCTCGCCCTGCGCGTTCAGCACTGTTGTCTCCTCCAGCCGGATCGCCTTGTCGGGCACGGGGCACATCTCCTCGCAGACGATGCACGGCACGCCGTATGCCCACGGCAGACAGCGGTTGCGATCCACCACCGCCATGCCGATAACGGCCTGCCGCTTCTGTTCGAGATCGAGCGGCGGGATCGCCCCCGAAGGACAGACCTGCCCACAGGCGTTGCAGCCATAATCGCACTGGCCCAGACGCGGCACCAGGCGCGGCGTCCACAGCCCCTCCAATCCGGCCTCGAAGAGCGTCGGCTGCAACCCGGAGGTCGGGCAGACCTTCATACACTGGCTACAGCGCAGGCAGCGCGCCAGGAACGTCTCCTCGTCCTGGGCGCCGGGCGGGCGGATCAACCGCGGAGCGGGCCGCCTGGCGTGAGTACCGCTGCGCAGGAGCGCGACGCCCACTGCGCCCCCAACCAGAGAGGCCAACACCTGTCGCCGTGTCGGGTCAAACGCACGCCAGCGGTCGGGACGCCAGGGAGCGCGAAATGCGATTCCCCCCTCCGGGCAGGCTGCCAGACAGTCCAGGCAGACGGTGCACTCGCCGGGGATAATCTCATACTCCTCGATCGCGTCCATCCGGCACACGGAGACACAGTGGCCGCAGCGGTTGCAGGCCGCGCCGATGACGGGCCGCAGAAGCGCCACCTTCGAGAGCAGCCCCAGGAGCGCACCCAGCGGACACAGATAGCGGCACCAGAAACGGTCGGCCAGCGCGTTGAGCGCCAGGACGGCGGCGAAGAGAAGCGCGATCAGGACGTTGAGCGCAAATACCGGCTGCAGGACCGGCAACACCGGCCCGCGCAGCACACGCTCGATCCAGTCTATCGCCGGGCGCAGGGGACCGACCGGGTATAACGTCTGCTCGGCGGCAGTGACGGCGCGGTTGAGCGCCGGCAGGAGGGCCGTCGTCATCGTGCGCGTGAGTAGCGTGATCGGGTCTAGAATCAGCAACGAGAGGTTGCCCAGCAGTGCGGCCGTCAGGATGAGGAACAGGAGCAGGTTCTTGACCAGGTAGGGGTGTGGTGATCGCGCCCTTACCGGGAAGCGGACCCACTCCAGGAGCGTGCCCAGCGGGCAGAGCCATCCACACCAGACGCGGCCCAGGAACAGCGTCAACGCCAGCGTCGCCAGTGCCAGCGCCAGACGGGGGATCCAGGCGCGGCCGGCGAGCATGGCCGTCAGCGCCGCCAGCGGATCGAGGCGGAAGAAGAGATCAGCCAGCGGAAAGGCCGCCCGCCGCTGCAGTGCGGCGAAGAGCAGGTACACGTACAGCGCGAAGGAGAGAATTTGGACAGCCTGCCGGACGCGCCGCCAGAAGGACCACGTACGTTTCATCTTGGGGGCTCACACAATTGCAATTGGGTCACCTGTAGGACGGGCTTTCCAGCCTGTCCGTGGGACGGGCTTTCCAGCCTGTCCGTGGGATGGGCTTTCCAGCCTGTCCGAACGGCCTGGAAAGGCCATCCCACTCATTTACCGATCTTGCCGCATCAGGTCGCGCAGCGCGCGATAGCCGATCACGTGGACGCCGGAGTCCCGGACGTGGGCACGCAGTTCTTCGCTGGTGAAAGCACGATAGTGGGCCACGCGGCTGGGCCAGTCGGGCGTAATGGCGCGCAACTCGGGCGTGTCGGCGGAAGGGTGGATGATGAGATTGCTCAGCCCCGGCGGGAGTTCGTCGAACGTCTTCTTCGCCACGTCCATTTGATCTGTGGACTGGTCGAGAGGCAGCACAGCGATGCGATCAAAGATCGGCACGCCCTGCGCCTCCAACTGCGCCACCAGTTGCACGGCAAACGCGGCCCCGACCTCGTCCAACCCCATCTCGCGGTAGCCCGCCTCGTCCAGGCGCACCATGATGAACGGCAGCCGGTGCTGTAGCGCGAGCTGCACGTAGCCCAGGGCGAACCGGGGATGAAGCACCGTGCCCATGTGGCT
>DAOTYA010000051.1:0-23007 GCA_034435075.1 Anaerolineae bacterium | reverse complement strand
GAGCCTATCCGAAAAACCGTACCGACGCACAGGGATGCATCGGTTCGTTTTTCGGGTAGGCACTAAGGGATGGTTCATCTTCACCCCAAAGTTGGTTTACACTTTGAGCTGTCTTCAAAAATCGGCTGCCGCACCTGCGCCCACGACAGGCTTGTGGGACAGCCTTTCCAGGCTGTCGGCAGGCTGGAAAGCCTGCCCCACACGCCGAGGCGCTAAGAGCCTATCCGAAAAACCGTACAAGCGGCATCCCTATGCCGCTTATACCGACGCATGGGGATGCGTCGGTTACGTTTTTCGGATAGGCACTAAGGGGGGAGGCACCAGGACAGGGACGGCCAGGCGAGTCTATACGATCACCGGCTCGCGGTATACTCCGAAGACACCACGTAAAACATCCATGATCTCCTGGAGTGTTGCATATACGCGCACCGCGTTCAGTATGTGGGGCATCACGTTCTCGCTCCCCTGCGCCGCGATACGCAATCGGTCGAGGGCCTGGCCTACCGCTCCATTGTCCCGCTCTTCCCGGACCTTGCGCAGCCTGGCAAGCTGTCTCTCATACCCCTGGGGGTCCATTTTGAGCAGCGGGATGCGGAGCGGCTCGTCCACGATGTATTCGTTTACCCCGACGATGATGCGTCGCCGTTCATCAATCTCACGCTGGTAGCGATAGGCAGCATCGGCGATTTCTTGTTGGAAGAACCCTTGCTCTATGGCCGGGATGACTCCTCCCAACGCCTCGATCTTCCTGAAGTAGTCGTACACCTGCCTTTCGATCCGGTCGGTGAGTGCCTCGATGGCGTAGGCGCCACCCAGGGGGTCAACCGTGTTGGTGACGCCGGACTCGTGAGCGATGATTTGCTGGGTGCGCAGCGCGATGGTGACGGCATGCTCACTGGGCAGTGCAAGCGCCTCATCCAGGCTGTTGGTATGCAGCGACTGGGTGCCTCCCAGCACCGCTGCCAGTGCCTGGATGGCCACCCTCACGATATTGATCTCGGGCTGCTGGGCGGTCAGAGAACATCCCGCTGTCTGGGTATGAAACCGAAGCCACCATGAGCGTGGGTTTTTGGCGCCGAAGGTCTCACGCATCTCACGTGCCCAGATGCGTCGGGCGGCACGGAACTTGGCAATCTCCTCCAGAAAATCATTGTGGCAGTTGAAAAAGAAGGAGAGGCGGGGGGCGAAGGCGTCTATATCCAGGCCACGTTTCAATGCCCAGCGGATGTACTCCATGCCGTCGGCCAGTGTGAAGGCAAGCTCCTGCACTGCGGTGGCGCCAGCCTCGCGGATGTGATAGCCGGAGATGGATATGGTGTTCCACTGCGGCAGGTATTTGCTGCCGAACTCGATAGTATCGGTGACAAGCCGCATAGAAGGAGCGGGCGGGAAAATGTACTCCTTCTGCGCGATATACTCTTTGAGGATATCGTTTTGAATGGTGCCGCCCAGCCTGTGCATCGGCACTCCCTGCTTCTCGGCCGTGGCGATGTACATGGCCCACAGGACGGCTGCCGGGGAGTTGATAGTCATTGAGGTGGTCACTTTGTCCAGTGGGATACCATCGAAGAGGATCTCCATATCGCGCAGGGAGGAGACGGCCACACCACACTTCCCGAACTCCCCCTCGGCCTCAGGGGCGTCGGTGTCGTACCCCATCAGCGTGGGCATATCAAACGCTACGGACAGGCCGGTCTGTCCCTGCTCCAGCAGGTACTTGAAGCGGGCATTGGTCTCCTCGGCGGTCCCGTACCCGGCGAACATGCGCATGGTCCAGAGCCGCCCCCGATACATTGTCGGATGGATGCCTCTGGTGAAGGGGTACTCACCGGGAAAGCCCAATTTCTCCAGATAGTCACCCTCAACATCCAGAGGAGTGTAGAGCCGTTCCACCGGCTCGCCGGAGGTGGTGATGAACGTCGCGTACCGTTCCGGGTTACGTGCCAGTGCCTGCCTGAGGGTCTCGGCTTCCCACTGCCGATACATACGGAGAAGTTCGTCGCTCATTCTCCGATATGTGCCTTTATGGACGCCCCATACCGATTATTTGTTTGACCGCGGTCAACAGGCCCAGCGTGGCTGTCAGAGCCTTGCCCGGCTGGATGGGGGGCAACTTTTCACGCCCCTCCTCATCTACCTGGATGGCACTGGATTTGAGGTAGAGATAGGCAACGCCGACACCGAACAAAGCTCCCAGTACCCCGCCTGTAATCATAATACGCAAGCGTAGATTCATCGGTCACCTCCAACAAACCTTGCAATGGTGTTAAACCAGCCGCGAACCATGGCCAGAGCGGCGTTCAAGGCCAGGATCGGGCGGACGAGGGTAGCCATTGCCAGCTCAATATACGCCCGTCCCAGCGCCATGTACGCCTGTATCAGATTAAGCCAGGATGGGAGACGATCATGCCGCAATAGTTGCCACATTACATACACCAGGCCGCCGAAAAACGCCAGGGGCAGCAGTGCCATCACGAAGGCCTCAGCGGCGAGGAGGATGAGCGCCAGATCGCGTGCCCAGTTCATAACCGCACCCGCCCTTTCAGGTGAGCAGGAGCGCCATCGCGATCAGGAAGACGAGCATAAAGGCGGCAGTGATACCGATGCGTTTCAGATCGGCGATGACGTAACGGTACTCTTCCTCCAGATCGGACACATCCGGTACGGGTTGAACCGGCACGGCCCTGGGCATTTCCCGGGCTCCGGGCAGCACCATTTGAGAAGGCGAGAGACGAGTACGACGGGCTTTCCTGGTCATATAGCTCCTTCAATTATCGGGTTGAGGGTGGTGTTACAGGCGGCAGCGTTTCATCTGCTGCGACGGACATCATCACCAGACCGCTGACCACCTTGGGGTAGAAATCGGTTGACTTTTGTGGCATTTTCTCGCCCGCGGCGGTGCAGGCACGCACCTGTTCGATGCGGGTCGGGTTCATCAATAGCAGAAATTGGGCCTTGCCTTTCGCCACGGCTTCATAGCCGGGCTGGGGGTCACGCAGGTAGTCAATGTTCTCTTTGCGTTCGACGGCGGTTTTGTCAATCCTGAGCACCCGCTCGATGAACAGTTCGTGCAATACTGTGACGTCGAGCGCGCGCCAGGCAGGAGCGCGTTCGGGCAGTAGCCTTTCCAACACACCAGGGTCCCGTAGTGTGAGGATGGCGTATGCCCCGTCGTACAACCCAAAGCGCGAACGGCCGGGTTCCGCCTGGCCCAGTAAAGCTTCCAGTGCAGCCCGGTTCTCAACGGGCGTCACATCAAAGTATGCTGCTGCTCTTGACCTGACCTCCTCTCTGCTCATCCTTCCGTAGGAATGGATGAGACGATGGGTCGGGAGGATCACCAGGCCGGGATCGCTCATGCTTACAAGCGTCACCATAGCGTAGTTGAAAGCCGCATCCTGGGTATGGTGTGGGTATTTCTGCCGCATTTCCTCCCGGAAGTTCAGGGCGGTTTCGTAACGATGATGGCCATCAGCAATGATCAGGTTGCGCTTCGGGGCCATCTCCTCGACGACGGCGGCGATCACGCCCGGGTCATCTACGACCCAGAACCGCTGTTCGACCGCGCTTTCGACAACCTGCTCGCGGGCCACCTGCGGTACGCGGCTCTCCAGGTAGGGCTGGAGTATGGAGTTGACCCGGTTTGTCTCATCCGGGTAGAGGATAAAAATGTGCCCCCAGGCTGTCTCGGTAGCGCGGGTGAGGAGAAGCCGGTCCAGCTTGGGGCCAGAGAGAGTGCGCTCGTGGGGAAGGATTACCCCTTCGTCGAAGTGGGTCAGTCGTAGCGCAGCACAGACGCCGCGTCTGGTGCGCGTTTCTCCTGCCGGCGTGACGTAAGTTTGTTCAAGCACATAGAGCGCGGGGCAGGGATCACGTACCAGAATTTCCTCAGCGAGCCAGGTGCGGGCATAACAGCGGGCACGGGTGTAGACATTATCGGCGTCGTTGTCCCACGTGGTCTTCTTTCCCTGGATGATGCGTACCAGGCTGTAGGGGCTGAGGGCGTAGTAGCGCTCCTGTTCCGCTTCGTGAATGCGATCGTAGGGTTGGGTGATCACATCGGAGAGAGCAACTTTACCGGTGTTGTAGCGCAGACCACGAAAAGGTCGGATGTCGGTCATTGTGCTTACCTACGCAGTGGTTAAACGGTGTGCCACCTCGATGGCAATCTGAGCCACCTCTGCCCCCACACGTTCTGTGGCCTCCACTGTGCCGGCGCCTATGTGGGGGGAGCAGATCACCTGAGGAAGGTCCCTGAAACGCCTGCCCTGTTCCTCTTTTTCATCCTCGAAGACGTCCAGTGCTGCCCCGGCGACCTTGCCACTCCGCACGGCTTCGTAGAGGGCCTGTTCGTCTATGGTGCCGCCGCGTCCACAGTTGATGATGTAAACGCCGTCTTTCATCTTCGCGATGGCCTGCGCATCCACCAGATGGTGGGTCTCAGGCGTATGTGGCACATGGAGGGAGATGAAATCGGAGCGGGCCAGCAGTTCGTCCAGGGAGACCTGGGTGGCGTACTCTACCCGGGTGGGGGTGCGGCGGTAGAAGAGCACCTCCATCCCCAACGCATGGGCCTTCTGTGCGACCAGGCTGCCGATGCGCCCCAGGCCGATCACTCCCAGGGTTTTGCCCGCGAGTTCTATCCCTTTGCTAAAGGCTTTCTTTTCCCACCGTCCCTCTTTCATTGAGGCAGCGGCCTGAGGTATACGCCGTGCCAGCGCGAAGAGGTAACCGATGGTCAGCTCTGCCGCCGAGTTGGACGAGGCAGCGGGCGTGTTGCGCACCTCAATGCCCTTAGACTCGGCGTAGGCCACGTCAATGTTATCCAGTCCAACCCCTCCCCGGATGATCAATTTCAACCGGGAGGCTTTGTCAATCAGAGGGGCGCGCACTTTGGTACGGCTGCGGACTACGAGCGCGTCGTAATCGGCAACGGTTTGCTCCAGTTCTTCTGGGGTAATGTCATCGCGCACATCCACCTCGATGCCGGCCTCACGCATTTTTTCAACGGCCTGTGGATCGGTCGGATCACATACCAGCAGTTTCATTTCCTTACCCTCCTGCTCAAACTCCACCAGGCCGGTAACTGAAGACCTGCCAGGTCCTGGAGACCTGGCAGGTCCGCATACTACCGGGCTAATCCAACCCCAGTATATCCTCGATCTGCGCTGTCAGCCATTTGAGGTCGTTCAGCGTCAGGTCTCCCATGTGGGCGATGCGGAAGCACTTTTCTTTAAGGTCGCCGTAGCCATTGGAGATCATGGCCCCACGTTTGCCCAGCTCCTCATTCAGCCAGGCCACGCTGATGCCGCGCGTATTTTCGATATTGGTGACGGTTGGTGAAAGGTAGCGTTCGTCAGAGAAGAGCTTGAAGTAGCGACGTGCCCAATCCTGGACGTAAGTGGCCATTTCTTGATGGCGTTTCCAGCGATTTTCCAGCCCTTCTGCCAGGATGTCATCCATCTGTCTGTTGAGGGCCTGGATCAGACTGATCGCAGGCGTGGCCGGGGTCTGTCCCTTGTCGTAACGTTTGTCCATCTGGGCGTAGGCGAAGTAGTGGCCGGGATATTTCACCTGTCTGGCCCGCTCCCTTGCCCGATCGCTCACCGCGCAGACGGTCAACCCGGGCGGGAGGGCAAAGCATTTCTGTACCCCGGCCAGGCAAACATCCAGTCCCCAGGCGTCAAACTCGATCTTGACCCCGGCCATACAACTGACGGCGTCCACCAGGATCAGCACGTCGGGGTATTTTTCGCGGACGAGGGCCGCGATCTCCTGCACCGGGTTCATCACACCGGTGGAGGTTTCATTCATCACGATGGTGATGGCATCGTAGTCGCCTTTGCTGAGTGCCTCGTCAACCAGTTGGGGAGTGATGGCCTGCCCCATCGGCACTTCAACCTTGTCGCAGGGGATTCCATTCTCCTGGGTGATCTGATGCCAGCGATTGGAAAACGCCCCACACACGGTGTTTAAAATGGGCTTGCCGGTCGAGGCCTGGCGAACAGCCCCCTCCATCATGCCCGTTGAAGAGCAGGCATACAGGTAGACTCTTTGCTGAGTGTACAGGAGCTTTTGAAGTTTGGGGGTGACCTCAAGCTGTAAGTCAGAGTATTCCTTAGCCCGGTGGCCGATCATCGGGACTGCCTGGGCCTGCAGAATCTCTTCGCGCACGTGGGTCGGCCCCGGGATGAAGAGTTTCTTGTACACATTAACCTCCTTGAGTGTATGTTTTGCACCTGAGGGAAACCGGGGATGGCACATATTGTACACTACGCAGGGATAAATGTCAACAACACAGCCGTGGTCGGGTTCCGTGGGACAACTGCTTGCAGTTGTCCTACAATCTTTTGTGGTAACTATCCAGGGCGTGACTAAAGTCACTCTTTTGGGCTGCAGGCCTTCGGTCGGCCTGCGCTGACCGGTGCGCGTCGGCGCAGGCCGACGCCCGGCGCAGAGTGCCCAGCCGCGCCCGATGCCGCCATGAATGGCCCGACTGGCTTGCAGACCCAAAAAGGTGCATGGGCGAGACATACCTCTCCCCTGCAGTTACCGCCTGAACAGCTTCTCTCCAGGACGCCGGGTTGAATTCTAACAAAATGTTGATTTTACTCTTATCTAATTCTGATATATGCAGAGTATATTATGCGCGACTTTTGGGTAATGAAGTAACTGCCGGTATTGGTCTCATTGCACGGCCTGTTACCCATTCCATGCGAGCAGATTGCCTCGCACATCGCAGGCAGTTACTTATGGACCAAATATTTCGTGTCAGGAGGTATGGATGAGCAAAGTAATAGGTATTGATCTGGGGACCACTAACTCGGTAGTGGCAGTGATGGAGGGTGGAGAGCCGGTAGTGATCCCAACTGCCGAGGGCAGCCGGCTATGTCCGTCCGTCGTTGCTTTTACCAGGACTGGTGAGGAAGTAGTAGGACAGACCGCCCGGCGGCAGGCCATTGTTAACCCGGATAACACCATTTTCTCTGTCAAACGACTGATGGGCCGCCGTTATGACGACCCGGAGGTGGTAAAGGCCCGTAAGGTGCTGCCATACAAAATCGTCCAGGGACCGGCCGGGGATGCACGCGTCTACATTCCTCAGACCGGCAGGGAATACACCCCTCAGGAAATTTCGGCCCGGATACTGCGCAAACTTAAGCAGGATGCCGAGGCATACCTGGGCGAGCCGGTAACCCAAGCAGTGATCACTGTTCCCGCTTACTTCAACGACAGCCAGCGCCAGGCAACCAAGGACGCAGGTCAGATAGCCGGCCTGGAAGTGCTGCGTATCATCAATGAGCCTACCGCAGCCAGCCTGGCCTATGGTCTGGACAAAAAAGAGGCGGAAACCATCCTGGTCTTCGACCTGGGTGGTGGCACTTTTGACGTCTCCATCCTGGAGGTAGGCGATGGCGTGATCGAGGTGCGGGCTACCAGCGGCGATACCTTCCTCGGCGGTGATGACTGGGATCAGCGCATCGTGGACTATATCGCCGATGAGTTCAGGAAGGAGTATGGCATAGAGCTGCGCCAGGATCGTCAGGCGCTTCAGCGGCTCAAGGAAGCGGCGGAAAAGGCTAAGATCGAGCTTTCCACTGTGCTGGAGACGGAGATCAATCTGCCCTTTATCACCGCCGATGCTTCTGGCCCCAAACATTTGCAGATGCGCCTGACACGGGCCAAACTGGAACAACTGACGGAGGACCTGGTCGAGCGCTGCCGTGGGCCTTTCGAGCAGGCGCTGCGTGACGCCAAACTGAAGCCCAGTGACCTGGACGAAGTCGTGCTGGTGGGCGGTGCGACGCGTATGCCGATGATCCAGAGGCTGGTGCGCGAGCTGACCGGTGGCAAGGAGCCGCACAAAGGCGTCAATCCTGATGAGGTGGTTGCTGTCGGTGCGGCCATTCAGGCCGGAGTCCTGGCGGGTGAGGTTAAAGATGTGCTGCTCCTGGACGTCACGCCACTGACGCTGGGCGTGGAGACGCTGGGTGGTGTTATGACGCCACTTATCGAGCGTAATACCACCATCCCGGTGCGTAAAAGCCAGATCTTCTCCACGGCCGAGGATGGTCAGACCGCTGTTACCATCCATGTGTTGCAAGGCGAACGTCCGATGGCAGCCGACAACATCAGCCTGGGTATGTTCAATCTGGAGGGCATTCCTCCGGCGCCGCGTGGCATTCCGCAGATCGAGGTGACGTTCGACATTGACGCCAATGGCATACTGAACGTCTCGGCCAAAGACCGTGCCACCGGCAAGGAGCAGAAGATCACCATCACCGCCAGCACCAACCTGAGCAAGGAAGAGGTGGAACGGCTGATCCAGGAGGCCAAACGGCACGAAGCCGAGGACCGGCGGCGGAAGGAGCTGGTAGAGGCACGCAATAATGCCGACATGATGATCTACCAGATAGAAAAAACGCTGCGCGAATTGGGTGACAAAGTCTCCGCCTCGGACCGGAGCCGCATCGAGCGCATCATCGAAGACCTGAAGCGGGCCAAAGAAGGTGACGACACTGCACGTATCCGGCAACTGATCGAGCAGCTGCAGCAGGCCAGCTATGCCATCGGCCAGCAGATGTACGCTCAGCAACAGGCAGCAGGCGCCGGTGCACAGTCCGGGTACAGGCCCGAATCAACACCGCCGCCCCGTGGCGGAGGCGAGGATGTGGTCGAGGGTGAATTCCGCGAAGTCTAAAACGACGGGAGCTGGAGACGTTGTGCTCCAGTTCCCCCGTATTAACGAGTGATGGCAATGGGCAACAAGGTGAAAATACCTGTCCGTACCGCGGGCTACTCAACGGACACTTCAAAGCCAGAGGTTACCGAGGCCGTCCCTATGGTAACCGACGAGGACGAGGTCCTGCCTGGGATCCCTGTGCCTGGTACATCCAGACGGGCTCAGCTTCGCGACCGGCAGACGATCGGGCAATCGGAGGCGGAGCAGGAAGCAACTGCACAGCCAGAAGCAGAAGCTCAGGAGACACTGGAGGTGTGGCGTGAGCGCGCCATACGCCTCCAGGCCGAGATGGAGAACTTCCGCAAGCGACAACAGCGCCTGGCCGACGAGCGCATCGCTTCCGAGCGCGAGAAACTGCTGCGTGCCTTCCTGGAGA
Source organism: Anaerolineae bacterium (assembly GCA_034435075.1). Lineage (GTDB taxonomy): Bacteria > Chloroflexota > Anaerolineae > B4-G1 > B4-G1 > JAOAAG01. The sequence continues at coordinate 13,888 of DAOTYA010000051.1, read as the reverse complement.
TCGCCGATGACCTGGAGCGGGCATTGAACACCGATGGGGCGGACATCCAGGCCATTCGCGAAGGTGTAAAGCTTACATACCAGGCCATGCAGCATCTCATCGCCAGAGAGGGCGCAGAGCCAATCAGGCCCGTGGGGGAGCCATTTGACCCGGCCTGGCATGAGGCGGTGGCGTCCATCCCTCACACACAGGCACAGGTCGAACCTGACACAGTAGTTGAGGTTGTCCAGACAGGTTATCGCATCGGAGAGCGTCTGCTGCGCCCTGCCCGCGTGATAGTCGCCTTATAGACGAGATTAACCGTCTGTGAGGATGTAATGGAATACAAAGATTACTATAAGATTCTCGGTGTTCCCAGGGATGCCAGCGAGAAGGAGATCAAACGTGCCTTCCGCAAGCTGGCCCGTCAATGCCATCCCGATGTCAACCCGGGCGACAAAAGGGCTGAGGAACGCTTCAAGGAGATCAACGAAGCCTACGAGGTGCTCTCCGATCCGGAGAAACGGCGCAAATATGATCAGCTTGGAGCGGCCTGGCAGGACTGGAGCCGTATGGGTGGCCGGCCAGACGATTTCGACTGGAGCCAATGGTTCGCTACTGGCCCGGCCGGACAACGCGTCCACATCCGTTATGGTACTCCGGAAGACCTGCAGGACCTGTTTGGTGATAGCAGTCCGTTCTCCGACTTCTTCAACCGTATTTTCGGCGGAATGGGCGGTGGTTTCGGCTACAGCGTGCGTCCCAGGCGAGGGCAGGATCAGGAACAGGAAGTCGAAATCACGCTCCAGGAGGCCTATCACGGCACCACGCGTGTCCTTCAGAAGGACGGCCGACGTCTGGAGGTGAAGATTCCGCGTGGTGCCCGCACCGGTACCCGCATCCGTGTGGCCGGCGAGGGGGGGGCCGGCACCGCCGGCGGCCCCTCCGGCGACCTTTACCTGCGCGTTCATGTACTGCCGGACCCCCAGTTCGAGCGCAAAGACGACGATTTGTACACCACGATACCGGTGGATCTGTATTCGGCTGTCCTCGGGGGGGAGGTACAGGTGCCCACGTTGAGCGGTCCCGTAACGCTCACTATCCCACCCGGGACACAGAATGGCCAGACATTCCGCCTGCGCGGCAAGGGCATGCCGCTTCTTAAGGACCCCAACCGTTATGGCGACCTGTATGCCAGAGTGGAGGTGCGGCTGCCTGCGCAACTGACCCAACGTCAACGGGAGCTGTTTGAAGAGCTACGTCGCCTCTCGCGATGAGAGAGTCCACTCGCCGGACGCCAGGGGGTAGCTTCGGCCCGGACACCAGCAGTGCGGAAGCTTCCCCCGGTCGTCGGAGACATCGCTCCCCCGGTCTGGTGGTCGCGCCCGAAGGGCTTGAAATTTCAAGAAGTTTCGTTAACTATTCGGCGGTGACTGGAGGTCTCCCTGGGGGCGCAGCGCCGCTGCGCCCCTACTGGCCGACACGTGGCGCGAAGTGCCCAAAGAGGGCGATTTCAACCGGCCTGAATGGTTACGCTTTTTGCAACCCGCTTGGCCCGTTACATACCCTATCCAGCGGCTGCTGCGAATAGGGTCACAGTCGCGGCCATGATCAGGATCGTAATAGCCCAGGTCAGTATGGTCTGGAGGCGGTTGTTTGTCCACTTTCCCATCACGCGGCGATCCCCGGCCAGTTTCAGTACCAGTATCAACAACACTGGCAGAAGTATAGCATTGACCGATTGAGAAAGCCACATGATGGGAAAGAGTGGGACACCAGGTATCAAAACAAACAGGCTGCTGATTGCCAGCATTCCCACGTACAGGCCATAGTAAATCGGTGCCTCGCGCGCCTTGCGGTCCAGCCCGCGCTCCCACCCGAAGGCCTCGCAGACAGCGTATGTGGTCGAGAGTGGCAGCACCGAGGCGGCCAGAAGTGAGGCCCCCAACAACCCGATGGAAAATAGCTGGCGCGCCCACTCACCAGCCAGTGGTTCCAGGGCCAGAGCCGCCTGCTGTGCGGTCTCCACGCTTATCCCGTGTACATACAATGTCGCAGCGGTACAGATAATTATGAAAGCAGAGACAATATTGCCCCAGACAGCCCCCAATGTGACATCCCAACGGGTATAATGATACTGCTCTATGTCCACTCCCTTATCGGCCACCGAGGCCTGGATATAGACGATGCCCCAGGGGGTAATGGTGGTCCCGACAGTAGCCAGGGCGGCGAGGATAAACCGGGGATCGCTCTGGAAAGACGGCCTGACGGCGCCAAGCATAATCTCTCCCCAGGGCGGCCGAAGAATAAAGGCAGAGGCCACATAGCTGAATGCCGAAAGGCATAGCACGAGCAATATCTTCTCCACATAAGCATAGCTACCACGCAGCACGATGAAGCCGATCAGCACAGCCGCCAGCGGAACCGCCACATAGCGGCTGAGTCCCAGCAACTCAGCTGCTGCAGCGATGCCGGCAAACTGAGCGACGGTAGTGCCAAGATTGGCCAGCAGAAGACACAACATGGCAAAAGTGGTAACGCGCACGCCGAACCGCTCGCGGATCAGGTCGGCCGTGCCTTTGCCCGTCACGGCACCCATACGTGCTGCGGTCTCCTGCACCACCACCTCGCCAAAGGTCACCGCTACCAGCAGCCAGAGGAAGCGATAACCATAAGTTGAGCCGGCCATTGAGTAGGTGGCAATGCCTGGCGCATCGTTGTCAGCGCTGGCGGTAATCAGACCGGGGCCAAAGATAGCGATCAGAAACCATAGCTTGCTCAGCAGGTATGACACACGCTGTTTGAGATTCATCTTTGTGTCCTCCCTGGTATCAGAACAGGCGCGGTAATCGCTTCTTCCAGGCGGTGGGCAAGACCGCGTCAATGGCATCATCAACGGTGACGATGCCTAACATCCTGCTGCTCTCCTGCTCCACCACCGGAACGGCCAGCAGGTCGTATTTGGCTATCATATAGGCAACCTCCTCCTGAGGGGTATACGGATCAACAGAGAGCGGAGATTCCCTGGTCCATATTTCCAACGGCTGGTCAGGAGGGGCCAGCACCAGGTCTCGCAGGCTGACCACCCCTCGCAGGCGCAGCTCTTCGTCCAGGATATACACGTAGTACATGGCTTCATCCTCACGCGCCTCTGGAGAGTGACGCAGGTATTCCAGGGCTTCGCCAGCACACAGATTGACAGGCACCCAGGCGAACTCGGTGGTCATGATGCCCCCGGCGGAATCCTCCGGATAGCCCAGAAGCGTCTGGACATCCTCGGCGTCATCCTCCTCCATAAGTTCCAGCAATTGGGCACTGGTCTCGGGTGGCAGCTCGGCTAACAGATCGGCGGCCTCATCCGGGCCCATCTCCTCCAGGATGTCGGCCGCGCGTTCTGGGTCCATATGAGAGAGGGTATCCACCTGGACCTGTGGGGGGCTTTCTTCGAGGGCATCGGCGAGTGTTTCGTCATCGAGGTTGGTCAGCAATGCCTGACCCGTCCTGCGGTCCAGGTCGTTGAGAATGGCAGCAATGTCGGCCGGGCGCAGCCGGCTGATCTTATCGCGGGAGATGCGCAGACGCAGCGGATCCTCGTGCTGCAGCGGAGCGATGTCTTCCCACGGGATCACCTGGACTGGTAGCTCACGGCGCAGCAGCCGCGCCAGAGCAATGGCACAGCGTTCCAGTCCCAGGCGGCGTAACAGTCCTCTCCCTCCTACGTCAACACCGGTCAGGCAGAAACGATTGTGTACGCGAGCGATCTGGAGGTCGTTGACCCGCACGACGCGATGCCCCTCAGTATCCACCACCTGGCGGTCCAGAACTCGCTCGCCGAGCGGTAGTTCGTCCCCCTGGGGTGTGTAAGACCGCAGCTCTTCCCTGGGCACTTTGAGGATGATACCGGGGAATAACTCGCTGATTTGCTCAGCGGGGATCAGTTGCACGGGCGCACCGTGGTCCTTGAGCGCCAGTGCTACTACGGGGGGAAAGGACTGGTCCAGATTCCCTACCAGAATGTCAGCGCACCGCCCTACCGGGCGGCTCCACACATCCCAAACCTTCTGACCCTGAACCTGGCTCAGATATAGCATATTGCACCTCCTCGAGCGATTAGATGTGGCGTTGCCCTCAGGCACGCAAAGGGCCGCAGAACGAGCTGCGGCCCCCTGACATCTAATCACGCTGGAGGAGGCGCATCAGTTCGTTCTGCGGAGCTTTTTCCGGAATGTGCAAGGTTTGTGAGGGTCCGAAGCGTCCCCTATTTCTTCGTTTGTCTCTTCGTTCTGGCCAAACATCTCTAAACGCAGGAATATAAAGCGTATGTAACCGTACTACTTCTGCCTGCCGGATCATAGTCTGGCGAGTGCAGGACATCCTGTCACTCATATATGGCACATAGCCCGCGCCCGGAACCCTGGCGTGGATCGTCTGCGAACGGATCGCATCGCAGGCGGTTTACGGTGTTCCGGCGAAACGACCGTCTGATCAGGCCTGTCGTTTGCCTGTCGGCATAAAGAACGCCAAGGGATCCCCTCCTGGCGTTCTTGCATCGGGTTGGTAAACTGTCTGATTAGAGTGTCCCACTTATATTGTACGTCTGATTGAGCAATTGTCAACCTGCGGCGCGCATTCACTCCTCATGCGCTATCGCTTCCGCCAGCTCAGCCTGCTCTGCCAGTATGCTCTTCATCACCTGACGCAGCAGGTCAAGTGCTTCAATCACGCGCCGGTCACGCAACGAGTAGTACATGTTACTCCCCTCCCGTGCGGCCGCAACCAGGCCGCGCTCGCGCAACACCTTCAGGTGGCGCGATACAGCTGGCTGGCTTATGTCCAGCATTTCCGCCAATTCCGTAACGTAACGCGGCCTGTCCGCCAGGCAATAGAGGATCATAATACGGGTAGGATCAGCGAGACCCTGGCACATCTGCGCGTGTAACAGATTGACCTCTTCGATCAGCGGCCTGTCTTCTGCGGGCATCTCTCAAATGAAGAGTTGAATCTTTGAATTGGCTGCCTCTTTGACGAATGTTGCTACTCCAACCACACCTTCCACTTCCGGGATCAGGTCTTCGCGTGTGATCTCCAGCACATCCATGCTCATCTTGCATGCCAGCAGATGAACCCCCAGGTCAATCGCGGTCTGGCGCAGTTCCGGAAGAGATGATACCTTCTTGTCTCGCATCATCTTGTTGAACAGGATGCGCCCGATGCCTCCAAAGCTGAAGCGCGACGGATTGAGGCGGTGGATACCGCCCCGGTTCATAATTCCCATCATCTTACCCAGCAGCGATTTGGCTTTAATGGGCTTACCTTTTTTGATAGCGTTCAATCCCCAGAAGGTGAAGAAGAGCGTTGTGTCCATACCTGCCGCAGCACACCCGGTGGCGATGATGAATGCTGCGAAGACTTTATCCATATCGCCACTGAAGACAACAATGGTGGCCTTATTCTCCGCCATTTCTAACCCGCCTTTCTGACGTAATAACGGAAGAAGCCTTCATCAGGCTCCTCGCCCAGGAACTCGTTGCCGGTCTGTTCGCACCAGGCTGGAATATCCGCATGGGTCCCCTCGTCATCCGCCCTGATCTCGATCACCTGCCCTGCCTCCAGTTTTTTTATGTTCCTGGCCAACATGGCAATGGGCATGGGGCATAGTTGCCCGATTGAGTCCTGAACCAGGTCTACTTTTATGTCCATTTCAGCCTCCTTACAAGGATGGTTATAACCAGGGTACAACATGGTTTTTTTCCACCAGCTCGACAAAGCCATCGTAGTCTATTAACTGCACACCCTCGATCAGTTTTTTGATGCCACGTGCTTCCACATCGGCCTGTAGAGCATAGACCGGATGCTGCAACAAAGCATCTCTTATCAACTCCTCGCTTGCAGTTCCCTGTGCTGCAGCATACACGCCGTCCTCATAGAGCAGAACAGGATCGCCAGGTGACGCGATCCTGAGCGCGGACTTGAGGTTGCCGTACAGTATGGGTGATTTGTTGACCATGTACAACATCTCGCCTCCTCCGCCTAGAAGGGTAAGACGATGCCGCATTCCCTGAGCTCGCGGGCCACTCCCTCGTCGTCAAGCAGCTCCACTTCCATAACCAGATCGTCTGGCCTCAGCCCGCGCTCGCGCAATGACTGATCATGGACGTAGAATTTGGTCACGCCGAATTCGGAGAGCATAGGAAAACTCTCACCCAGCGGTTTCATGTCCAGCGCTGCGGGATTTTGACCCCTTACAAGTGCGTAGACACCGTCATCAACAAAGATCACGCTGATGTCCAGCTCAAAAACGCCAATGCCCATAATTGAACGCAGACCCTCGGCTGTGTAGACGGAGCCGTAAGGGGCTTTGCGCATTAAGATAGCCACTTTTTGTGCCATGTAGTGCTCCTCCACTCAGTCCCCAAAGGTGACAAAACGGTCAGCATCTCTGATGTAATCGGCCAGAGCGCCAAGTCCTCCCAATTTGATGTTTTCCGCCAGCATATCGGGCCGAAAACCACGGAAGCGAGCACAGGCGGTACAGGCAATGACGTCAATGCCCTGGCCCGCAAGTTCGCTGAAGCGCTGCGCGATGTTGCGCTCTCCCGGTGGTTTGATGTACCCGTTGGCATTGTTCACACCATCTGTATACAGGAAAATGCCACTGACCTGGTGACCTCGGGCCAGGGCAGCCTTCACAAAATGATAGGCTGTGTCGGCTGCTTCGTGTTGGTAAGGACCTTCCAGGATGAGTACTCCTATTTTCATTCTATGCCTCCTTAGACCACTACGTCAGCACTTGTTTCAGTTCTCCCCTTTCGTATCTGGCAACAGCCTCCCGCACAGTGATGCCAGCAGGCACCAGACATACTTCTACGGCAAGAGCCTGAAGGGCTATACAGCATTCGGGGGTAATCTGAGGAGTCAGAAGCACGCTGACACCGTTGTGCACCAGCGCCTGGATGCTGTGAAAGTGAACTTTACGGGTGGGGCCATCAGGCGCCACCTCCACTCTCCTCCACTCCATTGTCAGCGGATCAACCACGGTAAAGGAAGTGCAGAGGCCGAAAGGCATCTCTACGGTTGCGTCTAATCCCTCTTCCTGCGCAACTACTGCCAGAAGCACAGACGTCCCTTTGCGCGATTCGGGTGTTGCCAGGCCTGTGGATTTGTAGCGCTCCACTGCCTCACGCACGCTCATTCCCTCAACTCCGTCTATGACCTCAATTCCAAGGTCCAGCAGGGTCTGGTGGCAGATGTCCTTGATGTGCCCCGTGATGACGACGGATACGCCCTGTGAGGCAACGGCGCGGATCGCGCTCAGACTCACTCGCTCCTCAGCTCCACTCGCTGGCGGAAGGCTTACCACGATATAGTCGTTAAGATCCGCATCGAGGTCGAAGATGAGAAACTGCGAGCACAGGCCAAACTGGATACCAACCCAGGCATCCAATGCTGTCCCCATAGATGCGACAGCTATTTTCATCTCTCGCCTCCCGTTTAGAGCCTATCCGGAAATCGTAACCGACGCATCCCAAGGTGTCGGTACAGGCGGCATGGGGATGCCGCTCGCACGGTTTTTTCGGACGGGTTCTTAGCAGCTTATACGCATATACGCATATCTATTATATAACAAAAAGCGAAAAAGGCAATCATGGTCAGCCTTGCACCAGAAGTCCATATCTCTGGAGAGGGGTGCCTTGAACGGGGCGATCGGTCAGCGTAGATGACGCCGGGGAAACCATCGGTTCCCTGGTTAAGAGGAACAAAAAACTCCCTGCCGTTTCATCAGAGCAGGGAGGATCGGCTGGCTCCTCGGGTAGGACTCGAACCTACAGCCAACCGGTTAACAGCCGGCCGCTCTGCCTGTTGAGCTACCGAGGAACAGCGATTGTATTATACCGCCTGATGCGCAAATCGTCAAGCTGGCATTTGGAGGAACGTGTGTTACTTTTTGCACGAGAAGAGAGCGAGAGCAGGCCGTGGTTGTAGGACAACTGCAAGCAGTTTTCCTGCACGCCGCCTGGCCATTCGTGACGAAGTCGGGTGCGATCTGGAGGCCTGCCTGAGCCGGGGGACGCAAAAATATGACGGACATCCCCACCGCTCGCAAAACTTGCCTGAATAGGCCACTGTGGTATACTCTACATTAACTGCCGCGCTGGCAGCACAGCCAAAACCAAATCCTGCACCGCTGGCACAGGCGAGTGGCGGACAATTCGGCCAGGGGGCGATGGCCGGGAGTGCAACCTGGTGAAAAGGAGGAGTGTATTGCAGCCCAGTCGCCCAGGCTGCAATATCACAAGGCGAGAAATGGCGATACCATATAGACCTCAAGAGATTGAGAAGAAATGGCAACAGAAGTGGGAGGAGGATAAAATTTATCGCTCCACCGTAGACCAGAGCAGGCCCAAACATTATGCTCTGACCATGCTGCCCTACCCATCAGGCGACCTGCATATCGGTCATTGGTATGCCATGGCTCCCTCAGACGTGCGTGCTCGCTATATGCGCATGAGGGGCTATAACGTCCTGTTCCCGATGGGTTTCGATGCCTTCGGCCTGCCCGCCGAGGAAGCAGCGATCAGACATGGCTATCACCCCTACAAGTGGACGATGTCCAACATCGAGACCATGCGTAAACAACTGAAAAGCATGGGCGCCATGTTTGACTGGGAGCGCGAGGCTATCTCCTGTCTGCCCGGCTATTACCGCTGGACACAGTGGTTCTTCCTGAAACTCTATGATATGGGGTTGGCTTACCGCAAGAAAGCACCGGTAGACTTTTGCCCCAGGTGCAATACCACCCTGGCCCGTGAACAGGTATGGGGCCAGGACCGCCACTGTGAGCGCTGCGGAACACCGGTGATTAAAAAAGAGCTGGAACAATGGTTCTGGCGCATCACCGATTACGCCGAAGAGCTGCTCGATTTCTCGAAAATTGACTGGCCCGAACGGGTGGTGACCATGCAGACTAACTGGATCGGGCGCAGTGAGGGAGCGGACGTCACCTTTATGTCTGAGGAGGGCGATCCAATTGTCGTGTTCACTACCCGGCCAGATACGTTGTGGGGCGCCACCTTTATGGTGCTGGCTCCGGAACATCCCCTGGTGGATAAGCTGACAGCTCCAGAATACCGGGAGGCAGTCGAGGCTTACAAATTCCAGGCTGCCCGCCAGTCCGAGATCGAACGCCTGTCTACAGAGAAGGAAAAAACGGGCGTCTTCATCGGCGCTTATGCCATCAACCCGGTCAATAACGAACGCATTCCCATCTGGATTGCCGACTACGTGATGATGACATACGGCACAGGCGCCATTATGGGCGTGCCATCTCACGATGAGCGAGACTTCGAGTTCGCTCTCAAATTCGGCCTGCCCATTATACCGGTTATCGAGCGACCGGACGGCCTGGCCAAAAGCCTGGTATTCCCGGGCTCTGTAAGCGATGGCCTGACTGAAGCGCTCAGCGCAGCGGGCATCGAATTCGAGGTGGGCCAGGTTGGCGAGCGGGGCGAAGGGTTGTACGTCACCCTGCACGGTGCCGGGCAGATAGAGCAATACATTGAGCTGATACGCAGACATCTGAAGCCCGGCTACTGGAATGATATTGTCGGTGCACGCTGGCTTTTCATTTTTGACGATGGTATTTGGGAACTTAACTCGGTGGAGGCTGACCGGTACATCTTGAACCGTTGTAAGGCGCTTGATCCGGCAGTACAGCACTTCCGTACCACAATGGAAATGCTGTATAGCCTGCCGTTTTACCGTGACGCATTGTTCCACCACGAGTACGGCACAATGATCAACTCTGGCCCACTGACCGGGACGCCTGGGGACACCGCGGTGCAACGGACAACGGAATGGCTCGCAGAGCGTGGGATCGGTGAGTGCGCGGTCAACTACCGCCTGCGTGACTGGCTCATCTCACGCCAGCGGTACTGGGGTGCGCCCATCCCTGTGGTGTACTGCGATAAATGCGGAATTGTCCCGGTGCCTTACGAAGACTTGCCCGTCCTCCTGCCCACCGACGCTGTCATACCTGCCACCGGAGAGAACGCGCTCAGGTTCCATGAGGGTTTCCTCCACACCAACTGTCCCAGGTGTGGTGGCCCGGCCACGCGCGAGACCGATACCATGGATACATTCGTGTGCTCGTCATGGTATCAGTATGCTTACCTGAGCCCATACTACCGGGAAGGCGAGCCGGCCAATGCCAACTCTGTCCCCTTCGACCCTCAGGAGGGGAAATACTGGCTGCCGGTAGATGTATACACCGGTGGTATTGAGCATGCCACCATGCACCTGATCTATACCCGCTTCTTCACCAAAGCGATGCGGGATATGGGGTTGGTTGATTTCGACGAGCCGATGATTGTATTGCGCAACCAGGGCACCATTCTGGGAGAGGATGGCGAGAAGATGTCAAAGAGCCGGGGCAACGTTGTTGCTCCGGATGCTCTGGTGGAGCGGTACGGTGCCGATACCGTGCGTGGTTACCTGATGTTCGGCTGGCGTTGGGACCAGGGCGGGCCGTGGGATCCCCATGGGATCGAGGGAGTATACAAATGGCTCAATCGGGTGTGGAACCTGGTCGTTGAGCAGGCGGAAGATCGCCCGGATAACCAGCCGATCGCTGAGCCAAGTGAGAGCGCGGAACTGAGAAGGTGGACACACAAGACAATCAAGCGCGTCACCGACGATATGGAGGCTTTCACTTTCAACACCATCATCTCCGCGCTGATGGAATTTACCAATGCGCTCTACAGGTTCAGGCAGACCAGTGTTTACGGCACCCCGGCCTGGGACGAGGCTATTGAAACACTGCTCCTGTTGCTGGCGCCGTGTTGCCCACACATAGCTGAGGAACTATGGACGCTTACAGGCCATCCGTACAGCATTCACCAGCAGTCCTGGCCACGTTTCAACCCCGAACTGGCTGCCGAGGAAATCATCACTCTGGTAGTCCAGGTTAACGGTAAAGTACGGGCACGGATCAACGTGCCGGCCGACATCACGGAAGAGGCGGCCCGGCAGGCTGCCCTGGCTGATGAAAGCGTGCAGCGGCACCTGGAGGGCAAAGAGCCGCGCCAGATCTTCTATGTACCTGGGCGGCTGGTGAACATAGTCGTATAGACTCCAGGCCTGCCAGAGAGTTATTTGTGTGCTACTTGCGTTTATGGTAAAATGCAGGCGTGGTAGAAGTTCGGGTCTGTCGCAGCCTGATCCGCACTGAACCACGTTATTTGCCAGCCTTCCTACGAGCGGACAGGGCGCATACCTGGCAAGGGGGCAAAGTATGGACATACTCTTACAACTCATTCGCCGGCCCAGGAATGCTTTCATTGCAGGGCTTGTTGTGGGTCTGATCATAGGGCTGATTTTCGCATGGGAGATATGGCCGACCGAGCTTAAAAACGCCACGCCAAGTCATCTGCGCTCCGACTTTCAGCGCAACTACATCCTCTGGGTCGCCAGCCAGTACGCGGTTGACCATGACCTTAACGCGGCACGCGTCAGGCTGGGAGTCGAGTTCTGGAAGAAGGGGCAACTCTCCGCCAGACTGAATGAACTGGCAGGAGAGCTGAGAGGGCAGGATGCGGTCCGCCTGCGTGAACTGGCCCTGGCGTTAGAGACCCCCTTGAGCGCGCCGGCACCTCAGCCTGAGCAGGCAGGAGGCGGAAGCTCTGCTTTCCGCTCGCTTTCACTGGTTTGTGGAGTCGCGCTTGTAGTCCTGGTATTTGGCATCGCTGCCGTACTCCTTGTTACCCGAAAGAGGACCACGCGGCCGGCCGGCCCGAGGGTATCAATGCGTAGGGAAAGCCCTGGAGAACCGGTACCCCTGCGAGGCAAAGAGTGGGGAGCCGAAGGTCCCCCGCTGGTACAGTTCAGCACCACGTATACCCTGGGGGATGACCACTACGATCCATCTTACAGCATCGAGGCTGAAGATGGCGAGTTTATGGGCGAGTGCGGCGTAGGCATTTCGGAGAGCATCGGTACAGGCTCGCCGAGCAAGGTCACTGCCTTCGAAGTCTGGCTTTTTGACAAAAGCGACATCCGTACTGTCACAAAGGTGCTAATGTCCGACTATGCCTTCCATGACGAGGCATTGCGGAATAAACTTGCGCCCAAGGGGGAGCCTGTGCTGGCAGAAGCAGGAAAGGGGATTGTCCTGGAGACAAAGACTTTGCGTGTACGGGCTACCATAGCCGATATGGAGTACGGAACAGGTAATCTGCCACCCGGCAGTTTCTTCGCCAGACTGACCATAGACCTGGACGTTTGGGCATTGCCACAGAGTAGCCGCTCCTCACCTCCTGATCTGGGTGAGCTTACCCTACCTCCAACATTGCGCTGATATCACAGGCCGCGGTACCAGACCGGGAAGTGGACCTGGTGGCCACAGCGGCAAGGGTGTCGGCCTGCGCCGACGCTCATGTGTGCATTAATGAGGGGATCGCGCAGCTCGCAAAGATGTACGGGCGAGGCATCTCTTGTCCCTACAGTCACCATCTGAACAGATGCGATTGGTCTCCCCCGGCTCGGGCTCCAAACCGGCACCACAGCGGCTCAGGCCAGGCATAAAAGCTACCAGTTCCCCGCTCTTAAACATAGAGTCAGTGTACCCAGGGATTATGCCTTTTCTCGTGCCCGACCGTTGTCGCGGGACCATGACCCGGGTATAACACAGTTTCATCCGGAAGCGCGAAGAGTACCTCGCGGATCGAGCGCATCAGTGTCTCCCAATCACCGCCGGGCAAATCAGTGCGCCCTACCCCACCCGCGAACAGCACATCACCATCGAAGGCCACACCTTCGTCTTTCAGGTAGAAGGTCATGCCACCAGGGGAGTGACCAGGCGTATGGAGAGCCTGGAAACGGAGCCTGCCCACGTCCAGCACCTGCCCTGGCTCCAATTTCAGGTCCGGAGGAGGGCTTTCTTTCACGAACACGCCGAACAACGCAGCCCCTCCCTGTGCCTGCAGCATGGGCAATTCAGCGGGGTGTAGCGCCAGAGCAGCACCGGTGGCAGCGACAATGTCGGCGTTGGCGCCCATATGGTCAAAATGGCAGTGAGTGTTGAGGATATAGCGGACCTTGAGCCGGCTCTCACGCAGCGCCTTAAGGATGCGCTCGGGATGTCCGCCAGGGTCAATCACGACCCCTTCCCCTGTCTTCTCACAGCCGACGATGTAACAGTTTGTCTGCGTGATACCTACCTGGACGGCTTTGATTATCATACGCCCGGTACTCAGAATTTGAAGTGTTTGAATGCCTCTGCATACTCATAGCCGGCCTGTGCCCCGACCTGACGGCTTTGCTGGCGGATTCGTTCGCTCAGCTTATCCATATCAAGACCCACCTGACTGGCATGGCGCGCCAATGCCAGGATGCGCCTCTCGATCCAGGCTGAGATGTCTTCCCAGTGATCAGCGTTGTCGGTCCAGAACAGATAAACTTCGCGGACCCGCCATGGCTCAGTATCACCCACCAGTTGCTCTGGGAAGAGGTACCATTCCCGCGCGGCATAGATTGCGTCCAGCGCAGCCTGGCCTGCAGCTCGATGATCGGGATGGAGCTGGTAATGTCGCCAGGGGTCAATTGTCATCACGATGTGGGGCCTGTGCAGCCGGATGATATGAGCGAGCTGACGACGCAGCTCCAGGGTATTCTCCAGCAGGCCATCAGGATAGCGCAGGAAGATCACCTCTTCAACGCCCAGCTCCTTTGCCGCGGCGCGCTGCTCTTCCTCACGCAACGCAGCCAGTCGCCCCGGCCGCAGGTCGGGATCGTGCCCCCCTTTGTCACCGCTGGTCAGCACAACATAGGTGACTTTTCTGCCGGCCTGGGCCCACTTTGTCACTGTGCCGGCGCAGCCGAACTCCGCATCATCAGGATGCGCGATGATGACCAT
>DAOTYA010000050.1:0-15703 GCA_034435075.1 Anaerolineae bacterium | reverse complement strand
CAACCGCCTCCTGCACGGTGGTGTAGACCCGCCCGCTGCTCATCAGGCGGGCGAAGCAGGTGCCGGTGTAGTACTCGTGGGCGCCGATGTCGGCGCGCGCCCCGAAGGGACGGGCATAGCCATCGAAGTCGTAGGCGGTATAGGAGACGGGATGGGCAGCCTCGATACACGGCGAGCCGCTGCGTAGCCGGAAGTTCGCAGCGCCCACGTCCACAAACTGCGGTTCGGCCGAGATGGCGCCGCTGCCCCCGCCGCTATCTCCCCCGACGTTACCGTAGATGTCGCAGTAGTCGCAGGTGGCGTCAGGGGCGCCATCGCCGGCCATCGCCCCACCGCCGGTGTTGGAGATGATGGCATTGTTCCGCAGGATGGGGGCAAGGTCTTGCTGGTGGAGGCCACCGCCATTGGTTGCGCCATTGCCGTAGATGGTGTTGTGCTCAACCTCCATCCGGCCCGCAGCTCCACGCACCCAGCAGGCGATACCGCCACCGTCGTCATCGGCCGCATTGCCGTAGACCAGGTTGTTGCGCACTGAGATAATTCCCGCGTTAGTGGTGTCCAGATTGACGTAGATACCGCCACCACGGAAGGTGCTGCCGTTGTTATAGACCCGGTTGGTCTCCAACACGATCGCCCCCGTGCTGGGGTGTTTGAGGATGGCGTGGATACCCCCTCCCCTGGCCTTGTTACCACTCAGCTCGGCAACGCTGTTGGCGTAGACTTCGTTATCCCGCACTGTGACCTGCTCACTGGCCGCGTTGTAGATATAAATTCCTCCTCCACCCTCCTCGTAGTCAACAGCAGTAACCCGGTTACCGTAGATGCGGTTGCCCTCTATCAGGGCCTGGCCACCGTAGAAGAAGATGCCTCCGCCCAATAATGTCGCTGTATTGCTGTAAACATCGTTCTCTTTGAAGTGCGAGAAGCGGTTTCCGAAGCTTACTCCGCCACCTTTCTGGGCGGTGTTGCCGTAGACCCGGTTGTGGAGCGCTGTCATCGTGTAACCGCCATAAATCCAGGTATAGAGGCCACCCCCCTCGCCGCCGGCAGTGTTGTGATGGATAAGATTATCGGTCAGGGTCGGGTTACCGCCGGCGGTGCCGGTGTTGATCGCGATGCCACCGCCATTGCCGTTCCCACCGGTCGAGTTGCCGTAGACCCGGTTATCCTGCACCGTGTGGTCGCCGCCCTTAAGGTAGATGCCCCCTCCTGGCAGGCCTGCCGCCGTGGTATTGCTGTAGATGCGGTTGTGGCGGATGACGGTGTACGCGATGTTCTCGGCGTAGATACCACCTCCGCCGTTGATTGCAGCGTAACCGTTCCGGATGTCAAATCCCTCGATGACCACGCCGCCCGGTGCGGGTATGCCAGGGGCGATGTGGATGACATGTCCTTTCCCGTCGGCATCCAGGATGGTGCGGTTGGCGACCCAGTCTGCCTCTTCCCAGTTGGTAAGCGTGTAACCGCCACGCAAAGTAAGCGCCCGGTCTATGCGTGCAGTTTGAGAAACCGCGCCTATTTGCCTGACCCCGAGACACAGGCCCGCGATCCTGATCAATGCGCCTGAGGCGCTCTCAGAAACGGCCGTCTGAACGTCGGAGAAGACATTGCCGCTCGCAATCCTGGCGAAGCAGGTGCCGGTGTAGAACTCATATGCTCCGATGTCAGACACATAGCCGAAGGGCCTGGCATAGTTGCGGAAGTCCTCATCCGGATAGTAGGTGGGGTCGGCATTGTCAATGCATGGTGAATCGGCTTCCAATTGAAAGTCTGCTCCGGCCGGGTTCCTCAGGCGGGGATCTTTCTGAATATCGTTTATGCCGGCTGTAAAGTTATAATCCCCGCCGATGTTTCCCCACACATCGTTGTACTGGGGCAGAGCGGTGCTATCCTGTCTGAAGATACCGCCTATGCTGCCCGCTGTATTGCTCACAATAATGGTAGAGCTGAGCACCGGGGAACCACGGAAGAAAACGCCACCACCGGAGACGCTGGCCACGTTTCTGTATAGAGTGTTGTAGCGCACAAGCGGGGAACCACTGCTGATATAAATACCACCGCCCTGTCCCGGGGTGGTATTGGAATAGATCAGGTTATTCTCAAGGAGGGGGGAGCTACCAACGATGTAGACACCTCCTCCCTGGTTACTGGCCACATTTTCATAAATCCGGTTGCCTCTAAGGGTGGGAAAGCCTCCGGCTATATAGACACCACCACCGTAGGTGTTTGCTGCATTGCCGTAAATGCGGTTTTTCTCGATGACCGGCGCACCGCTGCCGGACGCAATATAAACACCACCGCCAGTAGTCTGGCCAACCCGGTTAGCATTGCCGGCGCGGATATGAAATCCTGAGAGCACCGGTGAGACACCTGTGGCGATGTACACCACCTGCGCCTGGTTTGCTCCGTCCAGGACAGTCGGGTATGCCTCCGGATCGGGAGAGCTCCAGTTGGTAGTCGTATAGCCACCCTGAATGGTCACCGTTTTAAGGATTTCGACCACCCGGAAGTCGCCGTCGGTATCTGTGTAGACGCCCATAGCGACCTTGATGATGGTGCCCGGGGCGACGGCAGTGACCGCGTCCTGTACATGCGGGTAATCGCATGCACCCACGTCAGGCCTGCATACTGTGACCACGGGGGTCCCGCTGCCACCCTGCAGCGGGGCGCGGGGACGGGCCGGCTCCGCTGCCATACCCGGTTCCCGACCGGGTAGAGAGACATGGAGAGCCGCAGCAGGGGAAGTCCCAGAGTGTTGATCAGAGGATGTATATGACGCGGGTTCCGATATGGCCCGAGGTGGGGCTGCCAGAGCAGGCTCTGCCCCATCACCGAGTAATTTCAGAAGCCCTACCAGACCTGAGGCGGCCAGCACCAATGCCAGCACAAAATTGAAGCATCTTTTCCCACCCATTGATGTCCTCCATTCTTGTCAGCGCTGGACTCGAGGTATGTCCTGCCGACGCCCGACATGAGATTAAGCCCGACAAGCCGGCTCGCACCATTGCAGGTGTGCAGCTATGGGATAAATAAGACCTCGTGAAACTATATCACACCAGTCTGAGATATTTTCTGAGGAATGCATCAACGCCTCGTATGTCCTGCCTGAGAGGAAATCGTTGTGGGTTATCTGAAACCGCCCTGTTCAGCCTGTAGGGCAATGCGCTGCCCACACCAGTCAGCCTAATTTTACACTATAAATCTCCATTGCACAAGTCAAAATTCCTCCAGGGGTGTCCGTCATATTTTTGCATCCGCTGGCTCGGGCCGGTCTTCAGACCACACCCGACGCCGCACGACCGGCCACAATGTAGGGCAACTGCGAGCAGTTGCCCTACAGCCGACGTCGCCACGGCCAGCCATAGCCTGCTCTCCCTCCCTCCTCGCGCGAAAAAGTGACGGATGCCCTTCCTCCAGAGAATTACTCACCTCCTGACCACTCCGGTTCGTCAGCTAAGGCCGCCTTGCCGCGCGGGCTTTGACCTGTGCGGCACAAATGACGCCCGGCCCGGCTAAAGCCTCCACTTCCCGGCGACTTCCTGGAAAAGCTTCGGCTACGCGTCTTTAACCTGTCACTGCTTCAGCACCGTGCGGTATATGTTCAGCAGATGCCGGCCAGCTCGCTCCCACGAGAAGTGCAGTGCCGCCCGCTCGCGTAGCTTTGCTCCCAGCTCAGCACGCCACCGGGGGACGCTCAGCAGGCTGAGGATGGCATCGGCGAGTGCGACCGGATCGCCGACCCTTCTGGCGTACACGCCTAATGTGCCCAGGTACTCGCGGTTGACCGGTGTGTCGAAAGCCACGACAGGCAGCCCCATTGCCATATAGTTAAGAATCTTTCCCGCGCCTTCGGTGGCGGAAAGTTTGGGGGCTACCGCGATGTCCCCCAGCGAGAGGTAAAACGGTGCCTCTTCATAGGGCACTTTACCGGTGAACGTCACCCGGTCGGCCACCCCCAACCTGGCTGCCATTTCCTGGTACTTCGCCACCCCGGGGAAACCCATAATCAGGAAATGCACCTGCCTGCCACATTGCCTGAGCACCCGGGCCGTCTGTAAGAGCAGTGGCGTGCCCTGGTAGTCAGCCAGCAATCCCAGATAGACGACGACTGGTGAATCAGAGGGGATGCCCAGTGCTGCACGGCGGGCGGCGATTTCCTCAGGCTTGAGCAGGCCCGGCCGAAAAAAGTCAAGATTAACGCTGTCTGGCAGCGGGTAGACCCGTTTGCCGCTGCAGTTAAATTCCCGCTCCAACATGTAAGCGGTCTGTTGGGTGCTGGTGATAATGGCGTCGGGCAGTTGGGCGATGCGCAATTCAAGCAGTCGGACCCAGCGATACCATGGGCCGGCCGGGTTGAGGAAGCGGTGATCAACCATCTCACCAGTGAGGCTGCCCTGGAAGTCGGCCACCAGCGGCACACGCCTGATCCGGCTCAGGAAATAGCCAATCAGCGCGCCCTCATGTAGATGGCCATGAATCAGGTCGAAACGGCGCCTCAACACAGTTTTGATACCGGTCCACCCCAGGAATATGTCGAAGGCAATCTTGTGAAGCGAGGAACCAACCTCGTAGTCAGCCCGCCAGGGCGTGGGGCGGGTGCGCACGATCTCCAGCTCGGGAAGGTCCCGTCCCAGATAGTAGGTGATGATGGTCACTCGATGCCCCATTTTCTGGAGCACCCGCGCTTCCTCCAGAATGCGCACATGGCAGCCGTAGTCGAGGAAGAAGGAGGTTGGTGCTATCATCAGAATACGGAGGTGTGTCTTCAACGGGCTTCCCTGCCTGTCTGCATATCTGGAGTCTTGACGCCAATGCTTTTCCAATAAGGCGCTGGGGGCTTTACCGGCGCGGCGCCGCTGCGCCCGTACCCGGCGGAGGCCGACAACCGGTGTGAAGTGCCCGGGGATGACGATTTCAATCGGCCGAACAGTTACTTTGGTTTTACGTCTTATCTCTCACCCTTCAACGTTTACGACGGGAGAGAGCCTCCCCGAAGAAGAGCTGCCTGAGTTGTGAGCCAGCCGATGGCACCTGGTCCATGCCAGCGTAGCCCTCTCTTCCCCACATCCCCTGCACCCGATCCGCGATCCAATGCGCCCGTCCTTCTGAGGCTGCCGCGAACATTTCCTCCAGGACTCCTGTCTCACCCTGGGCCAGCATATCGCGCAAAAGGATCAGCTCGTGCACAAGGATGTTGAGGCGTTTCAAAATATGTTCCCGGTTAAGCAGGATGGCAGTATGTCGTTCACGCGCTTCTCGCTCCGGCGAGGCCGCGCTGGCGGTGGCGGTGGCGAAGCTGTAGCCTGCGAATTTGCGCATCTCCTGCCAGCCCGGCGTCTCTACGGTCGCCCGCAGCAGGGCCACCGCCAGCAGGTCAGGCAACTCCTCGACTCCTACCTGCAGCCCGTCATGCTCGACGGTGTCGATAAAGTAAGGGTGTGCTTCCAGCGCCTGTGCCAGCGCAGAAAAGAAGTCAATCACCTGAGCGGGGGTGTTCTCAGCCGGAGTGAGACAGTAGAGGGCATCCTTGAGCAGGGCGGCATCAGCCTTCTCCAGTTGTGCAACGCCGCGGCCGCTATCCAAAGGCTCCGCCCCGAGTACGGCCGGGTTAATGACAGGATGGCCTCCGACAAAGAACACGTTATCAGGGAGCAGCTCACCTGCCCAGCGCATCACCGGGGTCTTGAGACGGGCAGTATCCGTGACCATGCTACCAGGCTGGAGATGCGCCGCTATGGCGGCAAAGGTATCGCGCATGTTTGAGAGTGGCACGGAGATAATGACCAGGTCAGCATTGTGGCAGGCCGGTCCGGGGTGGCGCTCCACTTTGTCAAATGCACCATATGCCCGGGCCAGATCGGCCGCTCTGGTGTCGGCATCGTAACCGGTAATGTGGATGGCTTCGCCCTTGCCCTTACCGGCACTGATCTCCTTCAGCTTCAGGGCTATCGAGACACTGATCGGCTCTACGCCAATGATGGTGACGTGCTCAAGTTTCATCTAACCTCCTCAATTGATGCTATCCGCCGCCTGCAATGCAGCCAGCAGTCTGTCTTCATCAGCACTGCTATCATATATACCCACCCGCCCATTCTCGTGGTGCCTTCTTATAAGGGAGACTGTGAGCGGTGAACAACCTGCCTGTTGAGCAAGGCACGCGCCAAGTTCGGCATGGCGGACATAGGCAACAAATCCACGTCTCCATCCCTCTACCCTACCCTGCCCAAGCCGATTCATCAGACACGGCATGAAGCGGGAAAGGAGCACAATCAGCGCGCGCTGCCATGCCGGCAATGGGGCGACGGATTTTCCTGTATCATGCAGTAGCGCTGCCATCAGCAGGTCTGGATGGTTCCATCCGTTGCGATGTAATGTTGCGTAGACGTTCAGGCTGTGCCGCCTGTCATGCACGGCCATGGAGCAGAACAGCTCATATGCAGTCGGTCCTGCCACCTGCATGACTTGCTCCAGCTCCTCTGCCGAAACCTGGGCTGTAAGGGCGCGAATGAATTGCTTTATCCGATAGCAGTTCATTAAAAATACAGCAGCAGGCTCATCAGCGCAATGTACGCCGGTGCAATGATCAGCGACAGCAGGTCCAGCCCCACTCTGGGGAGGATAAACATGATCGCAGCCAGGATGAGCATGCTATAGGGGCGCCAGCGGAGCAGGTGATCTCCCCAGCGAGGGGGGAGGACCCCAACCAGTACTTTCTCCCCGTCAAGCGGGTAGGCGGGGATCAGGTTGAACAGCATCAGGCCCAGGTTTATTTGAATCGCCAGTGTCAGCAGCTCTCCTATACCGGAGTAGCGGGTGATCCAGCGCATGCGCAGCGGGATCGCCAGGAGCATGGCGATAAAGAAATTGGAGAGCGGGCCTGCTGCGGAGGTGATGGCCATACCCACGCGGGGGCTTACACGCATACGATAGGGATTGACCGGCACCGGCTTTCCCCAGCCGAACCCCGAGAGCAGGATGAGCAGGCTGCCGACAGGGTCAAGGTGGGCAAGCGGGTTGAGGGTCATACGCCCCTCGCCCTCGGCAGTGGCGTCACCCAGCTTGTAGGCTGACCAGGCATGGGCCCACTCGTGGATGGGGATGCCTATGACCAGCACAAGCAGCCGTACGAGAAGTGTGGATATTGAGAACCCGAGCATAGGTCCATCTCCATTGCCCCGCTCATGCGGTATCAGCACGAGCGGGAGAAAAGATTACCCGCGTTCCGCTGGTCGGGCATTCAGATTCTATTCGAAAAAGCTGCAGGACAGCCTTCCGTCCAGGCGGGCTGGAAAGCCCACCCCACAGTTTTTCGTCCAGGCTTATGTTGTACCGCCACCGTTCGTACAGGTGGCGACGCCAGGACCGTTGACCTCCGGCCGCTCCCGGCGTTTCATGAACCGCTCCAGCACCCGCCCTTTGCGCGGTATTGCCAGGCGATCACCCAGGCCAGGCTCGTGACTGGACCTGTCCCCGACCTGGTAGATCGGAGTGGGAAAGATGTTAATCTCAAAGCCATTAGCGGCGTAGCTTTTTTCCACATAGGCCAGCCCTGTTAAATAACCTTCTGTGCCCGCTGCACACGAAGTCACCTGCCCGATGATCCTGCCGTGACTCTCAGTCACCACGTCCCCTGGTCTGGGGAAAGGGGCAGTCTTCTCTTCTACGCGGAAACGGACTACGGTCATCCTGCGCTGAAGGGCATGCTCTATGCAGGCCTGTCGTCCAATAAAGAAAGGTTTGTGCAGTTTGACATAGCCAGCGAATCCAGCCTCATCGGGGCGTATGTCCAGTGGGCCCGCCAGCTCGTGACCATACATGGGCAGCCCGGCTTCTATACGCAGGCTGTCGCGTGCCCCCATACCGACAGGGCGGAGGCCCAACGGCTCCCCAACCTCGAGCAGTTGCTCCCACAAGGCAGTAAGGAGGTCAGGGTGCACGAAAAGCTCGAAGCCGATCGGCTCGCCGGTATAGCCGGTACGCGCGATGAGCAGGTCCAAGACACCACCAGACACACGGGTAGTGGGTATCAGTGCTCGAATTACCTGCCCCCGCCCCATGGCCCGCACTCGCTCCCTGATCTCGGCGACAGCAGTGGATTTTGGATCAGGCGCTGTGTCCAACAGGGCCAGCAAGACATCGCGTGCGCGCGGTCCCTGAAGCGCCAGATCAACCAGCCAGTCATGGCTCTCATGGGGGTCGTGCAGGTCGCGCAGGGCAGCCTGAAAGCTTGTGCGCGCCCACGGGCGCAGCTCGTCTATCCGCACCTCCCGTTCGTTCACCGCCTGAAGCCAGGCCCAATCCCTGTCCTTATTGGCAGCGTTGACTACTATGAGGTAACGAGATGGAGTGATCATGTAGATCATCACATCGTCCAGGACGTGGCCTGTCGGGTCCAGGAGGAAAGCGTATTGTGACATACCGGGCCGCAGCGCGTTCACGTCGTTAGTAGTAACCAGGTTGAGGAAATAGGAGGCGTGCGGGCCGCTCACTTCGATGATGCCCATACAGGAGAGGTCAAAGAGACCGGCACCACTCCGCACGGCACAGTGCTCATCAACGATGGAGGTGTACCAGAGTGGCATCTCCCAGCCATCAAACAATGCCATCCTGGCATTATGCCTGACATGCCAGTCAAAGAGAGGGGTATGGCGGGGTGAGTACTCCATCTCCTGCCATTCGAAACGAGGAAGCGGCTCCCCAGGAGGATCGACATATCCGGGCGCATGGAGGCCGATGAAGTATGGTTTGAAGGAAAGGGGTGGAGCGAATCCATCATGGCCCAGGCTCTCCAGCCCAGGCACCCGTTCCTGGAACTCGCCCAGGTCACGCACGACGACGGCACCAGGCAACTTGGCCCAGGGATCGGAATCGTCAAAGCGTACGTATCCGTCCGAAAGGTCGCGCAGCCAGGCGAGCACTCTCTGTGCCCGCGTCACCGGCACGACAAAGCGGTAGCGATAATGTCCGAAGTTGGGGCGCTGAACCAGGGCATGGCTCATTACCCGACCGTCACGTTCCAGCAGTGCTATCTCCTGCCAGTGTCCCTGTCGGAGATAAGCGATATTGTGCGGTGTGATCTGGTCAACAAAGGCGGCTGCCAGGTTGCCCTCGACTTCGATCAGTGTGTATTCTCCCTCACGTGGGCGCAGCCCGGGTACCAGGCAGTGATGCGGGTAACCGGTACACGGTACCTCAAAGTCAATACCGGCCCGACTGGCCAGTTCGGCCACTTCAAGCCGCAGCTCCTCCAGGGCATCGAATTCGATTTTGCCACGGTAGACCGGCCCGGAGACACCTTCGTAAGCGAAGGGTTCGATTGCGTGCATGGTACGGCTTATAATGTTGGCCAGGTGCTCCATCTCCGGCTCACGCAATCCGCGCTGGGTGACCCAGGGGGTGCCCAGGCGTATACCGCTGGCATAGACAGCCGACCGATCGCCTGGGATGGTATTCTTGTTAACGACGATGCCGAGCAGGTCTAGGATCGCTGCCGTGCTCTCTCCCATCAGGGGGGTCCCGTCACGCCCGCGAACTGTCTTGCAGTCGAGCAGCACCAGATGTGTATCTGTGCCGCCGCAGGGAACGCGCAGGCCACACGCGGAGAGTGCATTGGCCAGGGCCGCCGCGTTCTTCACAATCTGATGCTGGAGCAGACGGAAGCGCTCTGTCTGTGCCAGACGAAAGGCCACCGCTATCGCAGCGAACTTGTTGACATGGGGCCCACCCTGGAGACCGGGGAACACGGCCTGGTCAATCTTGCGCGCCAGGAGGGGATCGGTGGTAAGAATGCATGCACCGCGCGGGCCGCATAGTGTCTTGTGGGTGGTGAAGGTGATCACATCGGCGAAGCCAAGAGGAGAGGGAAAGACCCCTGCCACGACCATACCGGCTACATGAGCAATGTCGGCCAACAGATAAGCACCCACCCGGTCAGCGATCTGGCGGAACCTTGACCAGTCTGGCAGGCGCGGATAAGAGGTATACCCGGCAATGATCAATCTGGGGCGATGTCTTAAAGCCAGTGCTTCAATCTCATCGTAATCCAGCAGCTCTGTCTGCTCGTTAACGTGATAGGAGACAGCATTATACAACTGGCCTGACAGGTTGGCCGGGCTGCCATGGGTCAGATGGCCTCCGTGGGACAGAGCCATACCCATAATGGTGTCACCCGGCCTGAGCAAGGCCTGTTGGACAGCTACATTGGCCGCTGCGCCGGAGAGGGGTTGGACGTTAACGTAAATGTGATCGGCGGAGATGGTATCGGTGGTGAAGGCCTCAGCACAACGCCGGCGTGCCAACATCTCGATTACGTCAGCATACTCCACACCCCGGTAATAACGCCGATCCCCGTAGCGACGATAGTAAGCCAGATGATGCTCGTAGTCCAGAATCTCCTCTTCCGTCAGCCAGTGGGTCTCCGGATTGGGGTAACCCTCGGCATAGATGTTCATAAAAGCCGATGCAAGCGCCTCCCGCACGGCCAGTGGCGAGCTGCTCTCCGATGGGATCATGATCAGCTTGCGGGCCTGACGCTCCTGTTCCAGCTCAATGAGTTGGTGTACGGCCGGGTCCAGCTCGGCCAGACTGCCACGAAAGAGAAAATCGTCCCTGTCCATATTCTCGATTCTACCCCGTTGTGGCCTTCTGTCAAGAGTTGAAGCACCGGGGGTGTCCCTCATATTTTTGCATCCTCTCCGGCTCAGGTCGGTCTCCAGACCACACCCGGCGCCGCACGACTGGTCACAGTGTAGAGCAACTGCTCGCAGTTGCCCTACAACCGATGTCGTCATGACCGGCCACAGCCTGCTCTCGCCCCCGTCTCGTGCAAAAAAGTGACGGACACCCGGCATCTGGTGTGCGTCATACTTTGCGTCCACCCGGCTTGGGCACAGTCTGGAGGCCGGCCCGAGCCGGGGACTGAGCGGGCTGTGGGCAGTCACGGCGACGATCGCCCGAATATCAGGACCATAAGTGTAGCCACGTTCCTTGCTGCAGGGACGACGCTGCAGCTCAGTCCCTATAGACGGATGAGGCTTTTACGGTGCAGGCCGGTGTAATCCCCCACCTCCTCCAGGAACTACCCCGTTCCCTGCAGTCAGCCTTCTGGTACCGTTTCTTCATCCGACGCAGATATTGGGTACCGCTCTTGTATGGTCATCTTATCCTCTGGATTCATCTTGAGCTCCGGTAACATTTTAGATCACGCCGGCTTGCCAAACAGCCTGGTCCATTGTAAAATGACTCTACACTTGACTCAGCTTAGCTACCAGCGGAGACGCTGCGGAAGCCCGGCATGCATTTCGACATATTCTCCCTATTCCCCTCCATGTTTCGCGGTCCCTTCGAGGAGAGCATCATCAAACGTGCCCAGGAGCGCGGCCATCTCTCCATTGCCATACACAACATCCGTGACTACACCACTGACAGGCACCATATCACCGACGATGCCCCTTACGGTGGGGGAGGTGGTATGGTGATGAAGCCAGAGCCAATCTTTGCTGCCGTCGAGACGGTGCTGGCGGGAGAGACGGGAGTCCCCATCATACTGCTCACCCCTCAAGGCCGCCTGTTCACGCAGGCTGTCGCCCGCGAACTGGCCGGGTACCATCGCATCGCCCTGATCTGCGGCCGTTACGAAGGCGTGGATGAGCGTGTGGCCCAACACCTTGCCACCGATGAAATCTCCATCGGCGATTACGTCCTTACCGGTGGTGAACTGGCGGCGATGGTGATCGTGGATGCCGTGACCCGGCTTTTGCCGGGCGTGCTGGGCGATCCCGGCGCCACACTCGAGGACTCACATGCCAGCGGATTGCTGGAAGGACCACACTACACCCGCCCGGCCGTCTTTCGCGGCTGGGAGGTGCCTGAGATACTCCTCTCCGGCGATCACGCGGCGATTGCCCGCTGGCGCCGGGAACAGGCTCTGCTGCGCACCCTTCAACGCCGCCCCGACCTGCTGGCCAGGGCTGATCTGACCACCCAGGATCGGGAATTTCTGGCCAGATTTGAACCTTCCTGCGCTCCCAGTAGTAATATATTATGCCCGGAGGAAAGATGAGCGAGCTACACCCAGACGGTCCGCTCGTCAGGCGCCTGCAAAATGGCGATCTCGAGGCTTTGGGTGAACTGTATGAGAAGTACAAGACACCGGTCTACAGGATGGTGCTGGCGATCACACGTGACCAGGAACTGGCCGAGGACATCCTGCAAGAGACATTCATCCGTGTATACCTTAATGCCGGCAAAATTGATGACGCCGTGCCGTTGATGCCGTGGCTTTACCGCGTCGCGGTCAACCTGTGCCACACATGGTCGAGCCGGGTAAGACGGCTGTTGAACGTCCTTCAGCAGGCAATTGAGCAGCTATCCCCCGTTCCGGCCCGGCATCCTGAGGCTATCGCGGAGGAGCTGGAGTGGCAACAGACCGTGTGGCAGGCACTTGACTCGCTGTCGGTTGACCACCGTACTGTGGTTGTGCTGCATTACCTGGAGGGACTCAGCCTGAAGGAGATAGCCTATATTACCGGTACGCCAGAGGGAACCGTAAAATCGCGCCTCCACTATGCGCGCGAGTGTTTGAGAAAGGCCTTAGCAGATCGGCAGCATCGGTTGTTACCTGAGGTAGCCTATGACTTCACATAGCGGTGATGAATTGGACACCCTCATCAGATGGGCATTGAGCCAGCAGTTACGGCATGCCCGGCCCTCGCCTGAGGTGTGGGGTAAGATCGAACTGAGGTTAACCGGCTGCACTGCCAGAGGCAAGGGGATATGGCGCTGGTTCACCAGGCGCCTGCGAGGCTTCCTCCCACCGGGGGAAGCTTTCGAGCAAATGACACATCCGGTGATGTTTAACGGTTGGTTTAACTACACCCATCCCTCGCTGGCCTGCCTGGTTGAACATTATATGACCATCCTGCGCATAGGCTGGGCTACTTGACATTGTGATTTACCGAAAGTATAATCTCATTTGCATCGCTCCACCAAACAACGAGGAGGTCAATACGTGGCCACCCTGCTGGAGGTAAGAGACCTCAGAACGCAGTTCTTTACCCAAGATGGTGTTGTCCATGCCGTAAACGGCATCTCCTATGACCTTAGAGAGGGAGAATGCCTGGGCATCGTGGGGGAGAGCGGATGTGGCAAGAGCGTCAGCGTGCTCTCCATAATGCGCCTGATCCCCGAACCACCCGGCAAGATCGGGGGTGGCCCTGTGCTGTTCAGGGGGCGCGACTTGCTGAAGCTCTCGCAGGATGAAATGCGCTCCATCCGTGGCGCGGAGATCGCGATGATTTTCCAGGAACCGATGACCTCCCTCAATCCGGTCCTGACCATCGGTTTCCAGATCATGGAGGCTCTCAAGCTCCATCAGGGGATGAACAACAAAGAGGCGCGGGCACGCGCGGCCGAGTTGTTGACAATGGTGGGCATCCCCCAGGCAGCCGATCGTTTGGACGATTACCCTCACCAGTTCTCCGGCGGTATGCGGCAGCGCGTGATGATCGCTATGGCCCTCTCCTGTAACCCCGCGCTGCTTATCGCCGATGAACCGACCACGGCACTCGACGTGACTATCCAGGCGCAGATCGTTGACCTGGTCAAACGGCTGCGCGACCAGTTGGGCATGGCGGTGATCTGGATCACCCATGATCTGGGTGTGATCGCACGGTTGGCCGAACGGGTCATCGTGATGTATGCCGGCTACATAGTCGAAGAAGCACCGGTGAGGGAGTTGTACGGCAATCCGCGCCATCCATACACTATTGGCCTTTTAGGCTCGCTTCCACGTCTGGACGCACCACCGGGCACCAAGCTGGTCTCTGTGCGTGGACAGCCTCCGGACCTGGTGTTCCTGCCTCAGGGATGTCCTTTCGCAGCCCGCTGTGATTACGTTCAGGAGCGCTGTCTCAAAGAGATGCCGCCTTTGGAAGCCGTGGGAATTGAGCATAAAGTAGCCTGTTGGGAGAAGGGGAAGACGGAAGGGGTCAGGCCGCATGGCAGATAATCATGTTCTTATCAAAGTAGAGCACCTCAAAAAATACTTCCCCATCACGCGAGGCATCATCTTTTCACGCCACATCGGGGATGTCAAAGCAGTTGACGACGTCAGCTTCGATGTCTACAAAGGGGAGACGTTAGGGCTGGTGGGAGAGAGCGGTTGCGGCAAAACCACGGTCGGACGCACGGTCATCCAGCTCTATCGCCCAACTGCCGGCAGCGTCTACTATGAGGGGAAGGACCTCACCAGGATGGGAGGCAACGAGCTACGCGCTATGCGGCGTAAAATGCAGATCATATTCCAGGACCCCTACGCCTCCCTGAATCCCCGCCTCACCGTTGGCTCAATCATAGGGGAGCCTTTGGAGATCCACCATATTCTCCAGGGGAAGGCGATGAGAGAGCGGGTCGAGCAATTGTTAGAACTCGTCGGGTTAAATCCGTATTTCATCAACCGTTACCCTCACGAGTTCTCCGGCGGTCAGCGACAGCGTATCGGCATTGCCCGCGCGCTGGCCCTCGAGCCGGAATTCATTGTCTGCGACGAGCCTATCTCCGCGCTGGACGTCTCCATCCAGGCACAGGTAGTCAACCTGCTGGAAGAGTTGCAGGACAAACTGGGGCTGACCTATCTGTTTATCGCCCACGATCTGAGCATGGTGCGCCATATCAGCGACCGCGTCGCAGTGATGTACCTGGGCAAGATTGTGGAATTGTCGGACCGGAATACCATTTATAACAACCCCCTCCACCCATACACGGAGGCCCTGCTATCGGCCGTGCCGATCCCGGACCCGGTCGTCGAGGAAAAGCGTCAGCGCATTATTCTGGAGGGGGACGTGCCCAGCCCGGCCAATCCGCCCCCAGGCTGCAACTTCAATACCCGCTGTCCCAGGGTGATAGACATCTGCCGGGAGGTTGACCCGGAGTATCGGGAAGTGGAAAAGGGCCACTGGGTGGCCTGTCATCTGGTATAAAACACGGGCAGGAATTTGATTGTGGGCCTGACCAGCGTGAGCGGTACGGTTCGGGGGCCAAAGGGAGAAGCGGAGGTCCGCTTCCTGGTGGACAGCGGCGCGACCTATACTCTGGTCCCCTACAAGGTATGGCAGGCCATCGGGCTTGTGCCGCGGCGGACGGCGGTTTTCACGCTGGCTGATGGTTCAACTGTGGAACGCCAGATAGGGGAGTGTTACCTGATCCTTCCTCAGGGGGAGGGACATACACCGGTGATTCTGGGGGAGCCTGAGGATGAGGCTCTGCTGGGTGCGGTCACATTGGAGATTCTTGGGCTGGTCCTTCACCCGTTTTCTCGCACCCTCCAGCCGATGCGGATGCTCCTTTAATCGGCAAAGGCTGCCCTCCGCCCTGCGGGTCCAAAAAAGGTGTACGGGCGAGGCAAGCCCCGCCCCTACAATCACCGCCTGAATAGTCACGCACAAAGATGGTCCGCTCAGAAGAGAATGTCACGACGGATGAGATCACCTGGGAGGAACTGCTTCGGCTGGTAGAGGCACGACCGGACCTGTTGGAGCGGCTTCGCCAGGTAGTGTTGACACGGGAACTTCTGGCCCTGCCTGAGGCGGTGCGGGAATTGATGGAGGCCCAGCGCCAGACCACTTTGCAGATTCAGGCACTGGTTCAGGCGCAGCAGCGAAGCGAGGAGCGGCTCTCGCGCCTGGAAGCCACGGTCCAGGAGCTG
>DAOTYA010000049.1:0-9767 GCA_034435075.1 Anaerolineae bacterium | reverse complement strand
CTGTGGCCAATGGTCGGCCTCTGCCGACCGGCGCGTCGGCGCAGGCCGACGCCCGGCGCGCAGCGCCCAAAGGGGCCGATTTCAATCGGGCGGCATCCGGCGCCTGACTCAGAGTGTCAACCAATTATGAACCATCCCGGCTCTTATTGCGCCAATTGCCCCACCGGGACCCTGAAACTGACGGACTCAACCCATCGGTCTTGCTCTCGCTCCCCATCAACGTGCCCTCCACCTTTACACACTTATTGCGGAATACATTTAAAAAATCTTGACTGAGCAACTCGATTGTGTTATAATAGCCTCAACTATAGCTGCTGATCCTCGCCAGTTCGGGCACAAGGGCGGGTAACCCGACTAGAGCCTGTATGATCCGTTTTGACGTTTCTGCTCTGATCAAGGCCCGGCTTGGCAAGACACTCACTCTGAACCTGGACACAGGGCGTCAAACCCTGAAAGACCTGGAAGTAAGCTTCCTGCGTGGGTCCGTCCAGGCGATTCGGGTACAAAGTGGCTTGCTGATTCAAGGCGCTGTGGCATCACAGCTACGCCTGGAGTGTGTTCGCTGCCTGGAACCCTTCGATTTCCCCGTAGTCCTGGAATTAGAAGAGATCTTTCGGCTGGCACCGGCAAAAGCCCATCATTCTTCCTACCTGGTTGGAGAAGATGGGTGGATTGATCTGGCCCCCTTACTACGTGAGCAAGCGTGGGTGGACATCCCAATGAAACCTCTTTGCCGCCCTGACTGCAAAGGTCTATGCCCACATTGTGGCGCTAATCTCAACATCGAACCATGTACCTGCGAGCAGATCAGGATTGACCCGCGCCTGGCACCGCTGCAAAAGTTGAGGGAGTGAAATTATGGACCTGGTTGGGGAACTTTTAGAAAGGGCGGAAGTTCAGGGATATCTCACCACTGATGAAATACTGGAATTCCTCCCGGAGACAGAGGATAGCCTGGAGCAACTGGAGGAAATCCTGATCCTGCTACACGACGCAGGGGTTGAAATATACGATGACAAGGCGGACATTGCAGACGGGCTCGATGATGAGCTCTCCCCGGCGATGGAATTTCCCGAGTATGACGAGGAAGAAGACTATGACCTGAGCGGGATCGCCAGCGACGATGCGGTAGGACTGTATCTCAGAGAAATGGCCCGTGTGCCCCTCCTGAAAAACGACGAAGAGGTCAGACTTGCTATGGCTTTGGAGGCAGGGCGCAACGCCAAAAAGAAACTGAGCGAAGACGGCACCGACCCTGCCATGCGTAAGGAACTCGAACGGCAGGTTGAAGAGGGGCTGGCTGCCCGTGAACACCTCATCAAAGCCAACACCCGACTGGTTGTCAGCATCGCCAAAAAGTACATCGGCAGGGGGGTCCCGTTTCTGGACCTGATCCAGGAAGGTAACCTGGGCCTGATGAAAGCGGTGGAAAAGTTCGATTACAGCCGTGGTTATCGCTTCAGCACTTATGCCACGTGGTGGATCAGGCAGACCATCACGCGAGCCATCGCCGACCAGGGACGCACAATCCGCGTCCCGGTCCATATGTCCGACCGCATCCGTCGTCTGTACAACACCGCTCAAAATCTGGAGCAGGAGTATGGCCGCCGTCCTACTCCGGAGGAACTCGCCGACGAACTCGATGTAGAACCGCGCAAGGTCCAGTGGATGCTGCAGGTTTCCTGGCGGCCGCTGAGCCTGGAACAGCCTGTTGGTGAAGAGGAGGACAGCGAGCTGGGCAATTTCATCGAGGATGAAACGTCCCCGACCCCGGTGCAGAGTACCTACCAGTATATGCTCGAGGAGAAAATCGAGGAAATGCTCGCCACGCTTCACCCTCGTGAAGCATGCATCCTCCGTCTGCGCTTCGGACTGGGCAGCGGTCGCAGTTATACCCTCGAGGAAGTCGGCAAAAAATTCGGGCTGACCAGGGAGCGCATCCGCCAGATTGAAGGCAGAGCACTGCGTCGCCTGCGCCATCCCTGCCGCAGCCGCCAGCTCAGGGACTATCTCAGATGAAGGCAGTGACCTGGCCTCTTACACTGATGGCGATGTGCACCTACCCGCCGTGGCGGGCATGGTGGGAGGCTACCTGCTCGCACCGGGTCGCCTGACGACCTCACGGCTCACACCGCCAGCCTCGCTGGCGGTTTTTCTTTTTGAAACTCTCTGCTAAAATTATAGTATTATAGGAGGAGCTATGGCCGAATACATTCTCGTGGCAGTCGCCTGGCCTTATGCCAGCGCCAAAATCCATACCGGCAACGTCACCGGTTCACATCTGCCCGGCGACATCTGTGCGCGCTATCACCGTCTCAAAGGCGATCACGTCTTGATGGTCTCGGGCTCCGATTCCCACGGCACGCCCATCACCGTGGTCGCCGACAAAGAGGGCCGCCATCCCCGCGAGGTGTTCGAGCATTTCCATCACGGGTTTCTGGAACTGTTCCAGCGGCTGGGCATCAGCTACGACCTGTTCACTCACACCGACACGGAGAACCATCACCGGGTCGCCCAGGACTTCTTCCTTGCCCTGCTTAACAAAGGCTATCTCTACACCCAGGTACAGAAACAAATGTACTCGGAAACACAGCAACGCTTTCTCCCCGACCGGTATGTGGAGGGGACCTGCCCGGTCTGTGGCTACGAAGCGGCCCGGGGAGATCAGTGTGACCGTTGCAACACATTGCTCGACCCCAAGGACCTGATCAACCCGCGCAGCAAAATAGACGGCAGCACCCCGGTACTCCGCGAAACCGAACACTTCTACCTTGATCTGCCCAAACTTGCCCGCGTCGGGTTAATCGAGTGGCTCCAGACCGGTAAGGAACATTGGCGGCCCAACGTTATTAACTTCGCGCGCCAGTACGTGGGAGAGGGATTGCAGGGCCGACCGATCACCCGTGATCTGGACTGGGGCATCCCGGTGCCCGTGCCGGGATGGGAGGGCAAGTGTCTCTATGTCTGGTTCGAGGCGGTGATCGGTTACTTCTCAGCCAGTATCGAGTGGGCGCACAATCACAACCAGCCCGAAGCGTGGAAAGACTGGTGGTACAACCCGGCTGCCAGGACACTTTACTTCATCGGTAAGGACAACATCCCATTCCATGCCGTGATCTGGCCCGCCGAATTGCTGGGCGTGGGGCGGCTTTACGATGATGATCCCACCAGAAAACTAAACCTGCCCTATGACGTCCCGGCCAACGAGTTTATGAACCTGGAAGGGCAGAAAATATCCGGCAGCCGCAACTGGGCTGTCTGGATGGACGAAGCGCTCGACCGCTATGACCCCGATCCGCTCCGCTATTATCTTACCGCAGCCATGCCGGAGACCCGCGATACCGATTGGATGTGGGAGGAATTTGTGCGTCGCAATAACGATGAGCTGGTCGCCACCTGGGGCAACCTGGTCCACCGCGCCCTCACATTCGCCTGCAGGCACTTTGAGGGACGCGTGCCCGTGCCCGGGACGCTGGAGGATGTGGATATCGGTCTGTTAAACCAGATCGAGGCGGGATTCGAGACAATCGGTAATCTGATCGCTGGTTGCAAGTTCCGCGCTGCCCTGAGCGAGGTCATGGCGCTCGCGCGGGAAGCCAACCGCTATCTGGAGACAAAAAGCCCCTGGTTCCAAATCAAAGAGGATCACCAGGCGGCTGCTACCTCCATATACGTGGCTCTGCGTGCGATTGATTCCCTTAAAATTTTATTTGCTCCCTTCCTCCCCTTTACCTCCGAAAGGTTACACCGGTATCTGGGCTACGAAGGGACACTCTTCGGACGTTCGTATACCACCACATTTGAAGAGCCGGGCGGACGGGTCCATGAAGCGCTATGCTACGACGACAGCACGGCTAAAGGCGAGTGGCAGGCCAGCTATCTGCCACCAGCACAGCCGTTGCAATGGCCGGAACCACTGTTCACCAAACTGGACGAAAGTGTCATCGAGGAGGAACAGGCTCGTCTTGGCCTCCCATCCCGAAGATGAGCAGAACAGGATGGCACCGTTACCTGCTGCGATTCACACATGGTGCTGGGGCGGTATCGGTCACCTGGGAGACTGTCACAGGTTTCAAACAACAAATCAGGAGAAGATATAATGAATAAAAAAATTCTCTGCGTGATCATCCCGCTGATCCTTACGACGCTGGCGTGTACATGCAATGTGCTGCCCTCTCTGACCGGGCCGAAGGCATCTCCGGTACCGTCAAATATCCTTTTCCAGGACGATTTCAGCGATCCGGATTCTGGCTGGGAAGTCGGCACATATGATGAAGGCAGCGTAGGTTACAAAAACGGTGTCTATGTTGTCACTTCCTCCTCCAGAGGCGATACCATGTGGGGGGTGGCTAACCGCACCTTCGATAATATCGTCATCGAAGTGGATGCCACTCAAGTGGCTGCCGGACCGGAAAGTGACAATGACTATGGGGTAATATGTAGAGAGCAGGGTGATGGCAATGGCTATTATCTTCTTCTCTCTGGCGATGGATACTACGCCATCATAAAAGCCCAGGGTGATGAATTCTACTATCTGGTGGACTGGACAGAGACGGAAGCCATAAACAAAGGCAATGCCACCAATCACATCCGGGCGGTATGCAACAGCACAAGCCTGGAACTGTCGGTGAATGGCGAGCGCCTGGCAAGCGTTGAGGACGATGCATTCGCATCTGGAGATATTGCCCTGACGGCAACAACCTACGAGGACACGACTACGGAAATCCATTTCGATAACCTGGTGGTGAGCCGTCCATAAACCTGTCTCACAACTCAGGTGACCGGTACCTCATACTAAGTTGCCTGTCCGAAAAACGTAACCGACGCATCCCTATGCGTTGGTATAAGCGGCATAGCATCAGGTTTGCACGCGGGTGTGAGATAGGCATAACTCGATTCCGCGCGTCGTTCCCGCCTGACGTTCCCGCCTGACATGCCCGCCGGACGTGCCCGCCGGATCACAATCCGGCGGCGGCGGTCGGCGGCCAGCACCTGGCCCGCGTGGATTATGATCCACGCGGCGCATAGCCAAGAGATTGACCAGAGCCCTGCGCCTCAGAATCAGTTATGCGAATAAGAAAGCCTGCAGAAAGGTGATGACAGGGATGCCGCCTGTACGGTTTTTCGGATAGGCTCTAAAGATGTTAAGAGGTGTGCGTTATGAGCAGAGAATTCATTCATACCATCTTTGCACGCCGTAGCATCCGCAAATATACGGACCAACCGGTTTCTAAAGAAGACATCAGGACATTGCTCGAGGCGGCGATGGCTGCACCGTCGGCCTCTAACCGCAAACCATGGCGCTTCATCGTCGTTACCGAACGGCGTACCCTGGACGCCCTGGCCGAAGCCCATCCCTATGGCAAGATGCTCTTCGAGGCCCCGCTGTGCATCTCGGTATGCGGTGACCTGACCGAGATGGAGCAGTTCTGGGTACAGGATTGTTCCGCCGCTACCGAGAACCTGCTCCTGGCCGCGACTGCCCTGGGCCTTGGCGCTGTATGGTTGGGGGTCTACCCTAACCAGGAGCGGGTGGTCGCCGTGCGCCAGATACTTGGCCTGCCGGAGACGATCACGCCGCTCAACCTGATCTCTATAGGCCACCCGGCGGAGGAGAAGGAGCCGCGTACCCAGTACGACGAGTCGCGTGTTCACTGGGAGCACTGGTAATGGATGTGCGGGGTTTCATCGAATGGGCCAGAGCACGCGGCACGCTGGTAGAACTTGAACGCGAAGTTGACCCGCACCTGGAGTTGGCGGGCATTACAGCGGCGCTCGACGGCCAGGCAATACTGTTTCACACTCTCAAGGGCTTTCCCGGCTGGCGGGCGATCACAGGGATCTGTGCCCGGCGCGAACACTTTGCCGCAGCATTAAACTGCACCACCTCTGCACTGATCCGGCATCTGGCTGATGCGATGGCCCATCCGCTCCCACCACCTTTGGTTGACTCCGCACCATGCCAGGAGATCGTCGAGACCCAGACGGATCTGACGCGACTTCCCATTCCTCGCTACCACCCAGATGATGGTGGGCGGTACGTCACCTCCGGCGTCGCGGTCATCAAAGACCCGGATTTCGGACGCAATATCTCGTTCCACCGGCTGATGCTGCTGGATGAGAGGCATTTTGTCGCCCGCGTTGTCGAGGGGCGGGGTACGCACACCGCGTTGAGCAAAGTCAGTGCCCCCCTGCCCGTCGCCATTGCCGTCGGCTGCCCGGTGCAGGTATTGCTTGCGGCCGCGATGAGTCCCCCCAAAGGAGTGGATGAGCTGGGCATCGCGCATGCACTGGCCCCGACGCCGCTTGTGACCTGCCAGAGCGTGGACCTTGAGGTGCCGGCCGATGCAGAGCTTATCCTGGAGGGCCACATTACTCACACCCTGGCCGATGAAGGGCCGTTTCCCGACCTTACCGGTACAATGGATATTGTGCGCCGTCAGCCGGTAATCGAAATTGACCACATTACCCATCGCAGCGAGCCGTTTTTCCACATCCTCCTGCCGGGTGGATTAGAGCATAAGAATCTGATGGGTATGCCGCGCGAACCGACGATCTTCGCTGCTGTCAACGAGGTGTGCCAATGCACCGGCGTCTATATCACACCGGGCGGGACGTCCTGGCTGCACGCTGTGGTGCAGATCAACAAGCAAAATGAGGAGGATGGGAAACGGGCCATCGAAGCAGCGTTTCGCGGTCACTCCTCACTAAAACATGTTGTCGTGGTGGACACAGACGTGGATATCTTCGACAGCAATCAGGTAGAGTGGGCGATCGCGACCCGCTTCCAGGCCGACCGTGACCTGGTAGTGTTGACCGACCAGCCGGGCAGCAGCCTGGACCCCTCAGCAACACAGGTGCCCGGGCAAAAGGCCCGTACGGCGAAGATGGGACTGGACGCCACAGCCCCCCTGGGCAGGGCAAGGGCGGGATACGAACGGGTTGTGTATCAGCCGGTAAGGCCTGGCTGATCCCAGAAATCACATCGCAGTGCGGTTGCACAAAATCATCGCTGTGGTTATAATGTCTGAGTACTTTTCCTGTATCATATGAGGAGGCACCTTGAACATCCAGGCAAAGCCCGTGCTACTACTTGTGAAAACCATTGTGCTGATCATCCTTCCATCCCTCCTGATTTCGGCCTGCGGCCAGACGCTTACCTTCCCCACAGTCCCTCCAACTGTGCCCGCGTGGACTGCCACCACCTCGCAGGTGGAAGATGTCGCCGGTGTTCCCTCGACCGTCCCGTTTCCCACTCCAACTCCTGAGCCTCCACTGGCAGCACGGGTAAATGGTGTCCCCATCTACCTGGCCGATTACGAGCGCGAGGTGGGTCAGTATGAGGCAGCGCTGAGAGTCCAGGGAGTAGACCCCAACACTCCGGAGGGGCAGGAGAGTGTTGCCCGGCACCAGGAGTGGATCCTGAACATGATGATCGAACAGGTGTTGATCGAACAGGCTGCAGCTGCCCAGGGGATCACCGTGTCCGATGAGGAGGTGAACCTCCACGTGCAGGCAATGATCGCGGACAGTGGAGGGGAAGAGGCTTTCGATGCCAGGCTGGCAGAGATGGGCGAGACCAGGGAGGACGTCTGGCGTAAAGCGCGTGCCCAATTGATCGGAATGAAGATGACACAACGCGTCATTGATAGCGTGCCCAAGACGGCTGAACATGTCCACGCCCGTCACATCCTGGTTGATACCAAAGAGGAAGCGGAGCGCATTCTGGCCCAGTTGCAGGCGGGCGCCGATTTCGCCACGCTGGCTATGACCTATTCCAGGGATGTCAGCACACGCGACACGGGCGGCGATCTGGGCTTCTTTCCCAGGGGCATCCTGATCGCCCCGGAAGTGGAGGCTGTGGCTTTCGCTTTGCAACCGGGTCAGTTCAGCGGCGTCGTGCAGAGCATGCTCGGTTACCATATCGTACAGGTTGTGGAGCGTGACCCGGCCCGTCCTGTAAGCCAGGAGAATCTGAGTATTCTGGAAGCACGCGCACTGGATGAATGGATCGCAGGGTTGTGGGCTCAGGCTGTCGTGGAGCGCTTCGTCAACACAGCTCCGTGAGTATGCGCTCGCTGCAGGAGCGCAAAAGCTCATGATTCCCCTTGCTGAGATGAGTGTATACTTGCTTTGAGGAGAGCGGCGTATGAAGCGTGCGAAACAGAGAGCGTCGAAGGCAAAAGGAGGGCGGGATCAGATATTCAATACTCTTACCATCCTGGTGCTGGTGATGACCGTGTGCCTGATAGGCCTCTACGGGTTGATTGGTTTGAACATCTTCAACCCGTTTGCTCCTCCTCCCACTCTGACCATAGCCGTGCCGCCGACGCCCACAGAGACGCCCACTAAGGGCATTCCCACCTGGACGCCGACGCCCTCGCCCAGTATCACGCCAAGTCCTCGTCCGACCAATACGCGCACACCTACACTGACCCCGTCGCCCTTCCCGACCATACCCCCTTCGCCCACCCCGCCGCCGACGGCAACCGAAACTCCCCGGGTCACCCGCTCGTATTGGCAGTTTACTCACGAGGTAAGGCTGATTATGCCGATGTATGGTTGCGAATGGACCGGAGTGGCAGGTCACGTGCAGGACCTGGATGGGAATCCGCTTAAAGGCTACCCGGTGCATATCTGGGGGGCAGGTATTGACACGGTGGTCAACGCCGGCGCAGATCAGCGCTTCAACACGATCTACGGGAGCCAGGCTGCCTTCGAGCTATTCTTCGACAATAAGCCAAAACCTATGCAGGTGCGGCTACAGCTCCATGATCCTTATAAACCCAACCACCCCGCGGTCTCAGACGAGGTCGTGATTGACTTCCCCGGTTTCTGCGGCGGGGCATTGGGATACGTTGTGTTCACCCAAAATCACTGAGTTCCTGTCCGAGGAACTGTAAGACAGCCTCTCCAACCCGCCTGGACAGCCTGGAAAGGCTGTCCTGTTTTTTCGGACAGTTTACTGACAAACGAAATCAGAAGAGGGGGTGACTTGCGGGCTACCTCTCCCTGCTGTAACCATCACCTGATGCTGCTCCCCTGCGCTTTGCAGCACAGGTTAAGCGCACAACTTTAGACGCGAGCCTTGCAAGTCAAGCCGGGATTTGGCATTATCTGGATTGCCGGTTAACTGCCTGCCCCTGCCGACTGAAGTCGCCCGCTTGGGGCCTTCGGCCGGCGGTCGGCCTGCGCCGACCGCTGTTTCCGCGTCGGCGCAGGCAGACGCCCGGCACCGCAGACGCCTGCAAAGGTCTATTTCCAATCGGCACACGGGGGCAGGCAGCCGGGCAGGTAATTACCTGAAATCCCTGATTTGACCCCTTATTTGGCATGATGGCAAAAGTGACACGTGGGGCAGGCTTTCTAGCCTGCCAGCAGCCTGGAAAGACCGCTCCACGGTGCGGCTTTTGCCACAATGCCTTATTTGAAAACTCATTGACTTTACCCCCGATTATACACCAATTTTATGGGTGCAGTTGCTCTCATTTACCGGAGAGCAAAGTCGCCCAATCTGCGCTCGAATCTCGTTGAATTGTGGCCAATAGACCGGGAAATTCGCATCATAGCATCTGGTTTGCACGTGAGTTAATATACACATAACTGAACTTCGCGCGTAACTATTCAGCCGATTGAAATCGTCCTGCCTGGGCACTTCGTGCCGGGTGTCGGCCTTTGCCGACACCCTTCCACGGGCATCCCAAAATAAAGGTCGGCGAAGGCCGGCCATCGGCCGCAGGCCCAGGAAGGCGTACGGGCCAGGTATA
>DAOTYA010000048.1:0-17589 GCA_034435075.1 Anaerolineae bacterium | reverse complement strand
CAATGCTCTGATGAAGATGCTCGTAGTGAACCACTAAGAGCCTATCCGAAAAACCGTACAAGCGGCATCCCTATGCCGCTTATACCGACGCATAGGGATGCGTCGGTTACGTTTTTCGGATAGGCACTAAGAGCCTATACCTGCCCGGCTGCCTGCCGCCGTGTGCAGATTGGAAATCGGCCTTTAAGTGCCTGCGCCGACGTGTAAACAGCAGTCGGCTGGGGTAGGCAGTTACGAGCCTATCCGGCAATCGTAACCGACGCGTAACTACCCAGGCTGTGGCCGGTCTCTGACCGGGCCACCCAACCCGGCGGTTATTTGGCCGGATTACGGCATCCACTTCCCATCGTGGCGACATCGGGCGCGGTCTGGAGACCGGCCCGAGCCGGGGAACTGGGTAGTTACATGGTATTTATTCAGCCTGCGCCCGCCGGACCACAGTCCGGCGGAGCAGATGGCACTGAGTCACCCGGGGGCGTCTCAGTGTAGCCAGTGTCTGCAAAGTCTGGTCCGGGTGGACTGTGGTCCGCCCGGCACAGCACGGGCAGGCTGAATAGTCGCGTTAAATGTCCAATTCTTAGCCGTTCCCAGTATAACTAATGCCGGCGAGTGCAGGCAGGTAGATACGCTGAGCGGGGCACATACGGCATTGCCGCACGAACTCAGACTTACCGAATGCAATTCCTGCGCTTTGTGGTAATATTGGCAAAAACGCAGGCAGGCGGTGTCAATGTCATCTCCTCACTCGCTTTCAGTATATGTCCATATTCCTTTCTGTCGCGCGCGATGCGCCTATTGTGACTTCAATTCCTATGCCGGACTGGAGTCGCTGTTCCATGACTATGTGGCTGCGATATGTCAGGAGATAGCCATCGCCGGTAGCCGTTGGGGAGGCTCTGCCATCACCACCGTTTACTTCGGTGGGGGAACTCCCTCCCTCCTGCCACCGGAGATGATCGGAAGAATTTTGCACTCCCTCTCAAGCGCATTTCACATCCTGCCAGAAAGCGAGATCACGCTGGAGGCCAACCCGGGCACAGTTGACGCACCCATGCTCCACGCTCTGCGAGGGTCGGGCGTCAACCGGCTCAGCCTGGGTGTCCAATCCTCCCACGATGATGAGCTTCGTATGCTCGGCCGTATCCATACCTGGCGTGAGGCAGTAGAAGCGGTAGAGGCAGCACGCCTGGCTGGCTTTGAGAACCTGAGCCTGGACTTCATCTTCGGCCTGCCCGGCCAGACGTTGAGACGCTGGCGGGAGACGCTGAAAGCCGCACTGGAACTGGCACCAGAGCACCTCTCGCTCTATGCGCTCTCTGTCGAGGAGGGGACACCATTGTGGGAACAGATTGAGCGGGGAAACCTTCCCACTCCAGACGATGACTTGGCCGCCGAGATGTATAAGCACGCGGAAGAACGACTTGCTGCAGCAGGATACCGCCATTACGAAATCTCCAATTGGGCGAGGGAGGGATATTTGTGCAGGCATAACCTGACTTACTGGCGTAACGAACCATGGTTGGGACTGGGAGCCGGCGCGCACTCCTGGTTGAACGGGCAACGGTGGGCCAATCTGCCCCATCCCGAGGCCTATATCGCAACGCTCACACGCGGAGAGACGCCAGTAGCCTGGTGCGAGACGATTGATCCGGCAACAGAGATAGGAGAGACGATGATGCTGTGGTTGCGGCTGACAGATGGAGCCGATGCCGTTCGCTTCCGGGAACGGTTCAGCGTTGAGATGGAAGCCGTCTTCGGGCAGGAGCTGGCCGAATTACGGGAAGCAGGATTGCTTGAGTGGGATGGGAACACTGCGCGCCTGACGCCGCGTGGCAGATTGCTGGGCAATCAGGTGTTCTCGCGTTTCATTTAATGCCTATCAGAAAAACGTAACCGACGCATCCCCATGCGTCGGTTATGGCTTCCGGATAGGCTTTTAGCCGGCGGTCTGCGTTGCCCGCTATGCCATAGCGTGTGGACACCGGCGTGCCTACGCACCATCGTTTACCGGGACGCCGTTTTCCCGGATCACCCTGGCATACCATCTACCGCTGTCCTTTATAGTCCGCTCCAGCGTCTCGTAGTCCACATATACCAGCCCAAAGCGCATGGTGTACCCCGCAGTCCACTCGAAATTGTCCAGCAGTGACCAGACGAAGTAACCACGCAATGGCACACCGTCGGCAATAGCACGATGGGCCTGAGCCAGATGTCTGTGCAGGTAGCGGATGCGCCGCTCATCACGCACACGGCCGTCGGCATCCAGCCCATCCGGGACAGGGACACCATTCTCGGTTATGAAGATGTCAGCTGGTCTGTAGTCATTCCATACACGGACGAGCAGCTCGTACAGGCCGGGTGGGTATATTTCCCACATCTGAGAGTATTCGCTGCCCTCAGGTTGCACCTGGGTGGCCTGGATGATGGGGAAGTTCTCATCATAGCGCACCACCGAGCGGGTGTAGTAGTTGACGCCCAGGAAATCAATTGGGACGGCGATCCGCTCCATATCCCCCTGCTGTACCCGCGGGAAGGCCGGCCCGATCAATTCCTCTATATCCTCGGGATAGCGGGCGAGGAAAAGCGGATCGAGAAACATTCTGTTAAGCACCCCGTCAAAGCGGCTGGCTGCGCGCCGATCTGCCTGGGAGTCGGAAGCCGGATGCACTGGGCTCAGATTGAGTGTGATCCCAACCTTAAGCGGGCGTGAGGCCGAGGAGGCACGCAGCGCCTCAACCGCAAGTCCATGGGAGAGCAAAAGGTGGTGTACGGCCTGAAATCCGGCGACCGGGTCTTGTATGCCCGGCGCATGATCGCCGGTGATATATCCGACCACCGCCGCAACGAATGGCTCATTATGGGTAATCCAGTACGTTACCCGATCCCCCAGGCGTTTCGCCACCACTTCGGCATACTCGGCAAAATAAAAAGCTGTGTCTCGGGCCGGCCAGCCGCCCTGTTCCTGGAGAGCCAGAGGCAAATCCCAGTGGTAGAGGGTGATGTACGGCTCAATCCCATGGCTCAGCAGCCTGTCCACCAGACGGTCGTAGAAGTCCAGGCCGGCCGTATTGACTTGTTTCCTGCCGGTGGGCATCACCCTGGGCCAGGAGATAGAAAAGCGGTAAGCCTGCAGACCCAGCTCCACCATTATGCTGACGTCTTGCTCCCAGCGGTGGTAGTGATCGGTGGCGATTTCCCCGCTCGTGCCATCGCGGATTTTACCCGGCTGGCGACAAAAAGCGTCCCAAATGGAAGGCCCTTTCCCGTCCTCGTCCCATGCCCCTTCGATCTGATACGCTGAAGTAGCAGCGCCCCATATGAATCCGGGAGGAAAGTTGAGCAGTTCTCCGCTGGACATTGTTGACCCCCTTGCTGATATCTTCTGTGTGCTGCGGACGGTCTGACTACACCATCCGTGGCACCCGCGCCAGAATCTCAGAAACCACCTCGTAGTTAATCGTTCCTAACCAGCCTGCGACTTCTTCAGCGGAAATTTCGTCCTCTCCCTGCCGTCCGATCAGCACCACTTCATCCCCCACACGCACATTGGGGATGTGATCAACCCTGATCATCGTCTGGTCCATACACACACGTCCCACGATGGGAGCACGTTTACCATGCACAAGTACCTCTCGCCAATGGGTAGGGGCGCGCCGGAACCCGTCAGCATAACCTACAGGAATCACAGCAATTGTCTCTTCCCGTTCCGTCCGGTAAGTATTGCCGTAACTGATGAAACTGCCCGGCGGCAGTGTCTTAACCTGAGCGATAGTCGTCTTCCAGGTCAGCGCGGGGCGAAATCCCGGTGGCAGGGGAACGTGAGGCGAGGGGCGCAGGCCGTAC
The DNA here is from genome assembly GCA_034435075.1 of Anaerolineae bacterium. Lineage (GTDB taxonomy): Bacteria > Chloroflexota > Anaerolineae > B4-G1 > B4-G1 > JAOAAG01. The sequence goes on along the minus strand of DAOTYA010000048.1, from coordinate 13,746 downwards.
ATCGCCAGCCCCAGGCGCACCATATTGAAGCGCGATTCCGGCAGACGCAACAGAGCTGCAGAATTGGCACAATGTACCAGGCGAAAGGTGATCCCCCTCTCTTTAAGACTGTCCAATACTGCGCTGAAGCGGGCCAGTTGCCATTTAGTGTACTCCAGGTCCTCCTCATCGGCAACAGAGAAATGGGTGAAAATCCCCTCCAGGTCCAGGGCGGGTAACTCCCACACTGCTTCCACAAAGGGGATCACCTGCTCCGGCAGGAGGCCCAGCCGGCCCATACCGGTATCCACTTTTATGTGCACACGAGCGGTGCGGCGTAACTCCAGCGCGGCCCGGCTCAACACCCGGGCGATGTCCAGGTCGTAGAGGGTGAGGGTGATATCGTGTAAAATGGCCTCGCGCACCAGCCAGGCCGGGGTATAGCCGAGCACCAGGATAGGGGCATCTATCCCTGCATCACGGAGTCTGGTAGCCTCGTTTACGGAGGCAACACCACAGTAGGAAACACCGTTGTTGATGGCGGTGCGGGCAACGGTGACGGAACCGTGGCCGTAGGCATCGGCTTTGAGCACGGCCAGTATGCTCACCCCCGGCCCTACGATTTCCCTTATGCGCCGCACGTTATAGGCGATAGCTTCCAGGTCCACCTCAACCCAGGTTGGACGAGAGGGGCGTGCCACCCGTACCGAGAGGCCATCCGTGCGCCTGACAAGGCGGGCGGCATCCTCAGGCCTGGCCAGCAGTCCCTCAACGACCTCTTCCATGCGGGCCTCGACATCGCCTTTAACCATCACCACGTCGCCAGGACCAAGTTGCGGCTTCAGGTAACGCACCACATCTCGTGCGGTGTAGGCAACAAGGGTGCGCTCGCATGGCAGGCCGGCTTCTCTGGCTGCCTCGGCAATCCAGGCGGCCCGCTCCCCTTTGGTAACCAGCAGGTCAGCTACCGAGGCAGCGTGTGTGCCCAGCAACCGGTGCCCTTCCACCGTGTATCCACCCAGTTGCCCCATATCTCCGAGCACCACGATACGACGATGGGCCGGATAGTGAGCCAGGGTCTCCAGAGCCTGCAAACCGCTCGTTGGGCTGCAACTGGCAGATCCATCAAGCAAAATTGCTCCCCCAACTGCAGGAAGGGCCTGCAACCGGCCAGGGCCGGGTTCCAGTTCCTCAAGCACATCCAGAATGTCGTCCCACGGGATACGGCAGACCAGCCCTACAGCGATGGCCGCCAGGATGGAATAGACCTGGTGTCTTCCTAACAGCCTGGTGCGCACCTCGCCCTTAGCCGGGTACCCTGGAGTGCCCAGTCCACTGACGCCGGGCAGATGGACCATACACCGCAGTCCGTCCGGGTCGTTGCGCAGGTCAGAGGCGACAATATCTGCATCAGGTTTCAGACCGTAGGTGATCACCTGGGCCTGAGTACATTTTCCCATCTCCCGCACCCGTACATCATCGTAGTTGAGAATCGCATACCCGTCCGGAGGAAGAGCTGCTACCAGACGGCTTTTCTCCTGAGCGATGGCATCCAGGCTGCCCAGGTAGGCCAGATGAGCATGGTTGACTGCGGTGATCACACCTGTTTGGGGGCGGGCCAGTTCGCTGAGAAAGGCGATATCGTCAAAGGCATGGCATGCCATCTCGAAGACGGCCACCTCATGTTCCGACGTCAGGCCTGCCAGGGAGAATGGCAGGCCCAGCCGGTCGCTCAAGTCGGGTGGATTGGTGAAGACTCTGTGACGGGCGGAGAGGACTGCGGCAATGGCCCGACTGACATCAGTCTTGCCGGTAGAACCGGTGATCCCTATCACCCGGGGATTGTATTTGCGAAGGATGTAAGCGGCCCACTCACTCAGTGCGAGCTGAATATCGGGCACCACTATGCATGCGCAGGCCGGCTCAGGGGGAGGGAACTGGCACATAACGCCTCCGGCTCCCCTTCGGACCGCCTCGGCGATAAAGTCGTGACCATCTTTGCCATCCTCGGTTTTAACGGTCACAAACAGGTCATGCGCTTTTATGCGGCTGACATCGTAGCAAAAGTTGGGGAATTGGCTGGGGATGTGGCACTGCTTTCCCACCAGTCGGCCGCCGGTCGCTGCAAGTAAATCCTCCAGGTAAATCATCCTGTTGTCCCTGTCAGAGAGAATTAACAGTGGCCTGACGGTCGGCTGAGCGCTGTGGGCGGTACAGGACTTGAACCTGTGACCTCCTCTTTGTAAGAGAGGCGCTCTGACCTGGCTGAGCTAACCGCCCTCTGGTGAGCCAAATCATACCCAATTTTCGGCAAAAGTCAACCCCAAAAGACCTCCCATTCTCTGGAGGACCGGCAGGTCTGCGTTAACGCCCCTGTTCTCCAGGCACAGTATAGGCGTGGTGAATTCCCCGGTCCTCACGCTGGCGAAATGCTTCTTGCAGCTCAGGAGTCAATTGAACACCGAAACGGTATTGGAATGGCCACATGCTTCTGCGATGCGAAATGCCCACCCGGTCGCCATGCTGCAACACTACTCCGAGATCCGTGTCCAGGCCCGGTAGCGCTGCCAGCCTGCCGTTGACGAAAGTAATACCTCTCTCCTCCAGGGGAATTCCCAGCCGCCTTACAAGATCACCCACCGTGCTGGCGGGTGGAAGGTCCAGGGTCAGATGGGCATAGCCAGGCCCGGCCTCCTCCCCGGCATAGCGAGCAACCGGGCCGTAGAGCCAGACATCAACGGTGATATGATCCATCAACGCTTCCTCCGTTTTTTACGTTTGCTGCCCCCAGCACCGGAGCGACTTGCGACCTGTTGCGGCGGATGTATCAACTCTCCATCTTTACCGGGTATCAGTGGAGAGCCGCAATCGGGGCAGAGCGGCTCACCCCAGGGCGTGTAGCGCAACCGCTGAACGGTCTCCGTCTCCATATCGTGAATCAGACGCGGGTTGTAGGGAGGCGGAACATTCATACGCGATGAACGCCTTTGCTGGGGGGGTGTCCCGATGCCGAACTGCGCCAATGCCCAACGGATGTAATCAAGGTCTATAGCATCGGCCTTTTTGTCACTCAGCGCCGCCTGAAGTAAAGGAACGGCACGACGATCTTTTAGATCTCCGAACGCCAGTGCTACCACACGACGGTTCTGAGACCACTCGGCCTCCTCCCAAACCTGGCGCAGGAGGTCAAACGATTCCCGCTCTCGCCTGCCGATCCGTCCGATCACCTCGGCCAGAGAGGTCTTGGTCCCAATGTTGCGTCCGTAGCGCATATAGGCCCGCACGGCAGGAAAGGCCGGGTTGCCAATCGCCATCAGGCTAAACAGCGCTGCATCATGGATGATGTCTTCGGGGGTCGAAGCAGCAACAGCCTTGACCAGCACGGGGGCAGCCTGAACGGCTTTGAATTCGCCCAGTAACTCCACGGCCAGGATGGGCGCCCACCCCTCGCCGGGGCTATCCTGATACCAGTAGAAAGTATTGTCCACCAGCTCTATCAAATAGGGGATCAGGGCAGCCTGGTGGCGAGCGAAAGCACGGCGTCGGGCCGGAGGTAATGTCTTTTGTTTACATGCTACAAGCTCCTGGAGAAGTTCGTCTACCGGCGGGGGGGCGGTCCCGATGACGCTTTTTACAACCAGGGCGCTCATTACGTTTGCAACTAACTCATTCTGTTCGCCTTCTACAGGCGGGTGGAACGGAATCTGGCCCACCTTTCTCAGAGCGGTGTTGAGGCCCTGCAACCCTTCCATCCATATTGACAGGGGAGGGTCTGACTCCTGAGACCAGAGGGGCCAGAACTGACGGCCACGGAGTGTCAATGCCCCTGCCTTGCCGAAGAGTACACTCAGGTTTTCATCTTCGGGTGGCAATTCCCGTGCCCTGGCCAGAAGTTGGTCTGGCTCCTCGGCGATATCATAGTCATCCTTCAGGTAGTGCCGCAGAGGTAACAAAATCCCCTCCAGGTAGGGTTTGATATGGTGCTCAAATTCCCGAGGTAGCAGACTGTAAACCTTGCGCTGCCAGGCAGGCAGGTCTCGGGGTGGCGGAGGAAATGTGAGATCAGCGAGTGTCTTGAGAAAGCTTTCTGTAAGTTGCACATGTGCTCCCGCCGGTGCTGAAGCAATAGCTGTGATGATTATGGCACTCCACATACTGCGCTGTGTCAGTGCATAGAGGTATGCCAGATTATCTGGCTTTGAGCGCAAATCCTCAGGAGCGGTACTGAGCACGGCCGCGATGTAGGAAGGGGCACTGAGCTGTGATAGCATGTCATAACCGGCATTTTCCCAGTCAGCCGCTGAGCGGGCCAGTTGTATCTCAGGGAACGCAGGAACTTCTACACCCGCCTCGCGCAGTGCTTCTGCGATTTCCCCGTAATCCAGTCCATCTAATTCAGGGTCTTCCAGGGCTTTCTGAAGCAGTGGGATGGCCTGCGCTCCTCCCGTACGCATCAGCGGCCATGCCAGCAGAGATTTTCCGTCTTCCCACAATGCCTTCTCCCACACGGAGAGCAGTATCTGATAGGCCTCCTGATTTTCCCCTTCTATCTCACTTATCACCTCTGCCAGTGCTACTTTAGCCTCCACATTCCAGGAATAGCGCATAAAGTCCAGGATAGGCTCCAATGCAGCATGGCCGATCTCCTTCAGCGCGTGGATCGCAGTGGAATAGATGATTTCATCCGGGTCCGAGTCGGCAACGATGTCAATCAGTGCAGTGATGGCCTCCGTGGCTTTCAACATACCCAGTATTTGTACTGCTTTGATAGGCCCATAGCCTCCCCCAGGTGCATTTTCCAGTTGCAGGTAGTGGTTGGCGGCCAGTTCGATCAATGCAGGGATGACATCGTCGCGGTGGGCCCGGCAAAACTCCAGTTGCTCCCTTGTGTAAGGTGCCTCTCCCTGGTCAATCAATGCCCGGACCAGCTCGATGATGGGCGCCGATTTTGCTACCTGATCCTCAATAAAGTGGGGAATCTCCTCACCAATAGTGCCTGGGATTTTCATACGTTGGAACCAGAGGAGCAGATTTAGAGGCACATCCACTGCTTCTACGGACTCGTTTTCGTTGGCGTAGTTATATCCCTGGATTAGCTCTGCGACAGCAACAACCTTTGGTGCCAAGGGGCCGTATGCTTCCAAAGGCCAGCGCCACCAGAGCGGACGGCCATGCAGAGCGCTGGCTCCGGCCTGTGCGATCAGCCCGGTGGCCCGCTCAGGGTCTGTGGAGGCAACCTCCTGCGCCTCCAGAATCAACTCATTGGGATTGGCGTCAGGATCGTAGCTGCCGGAAAGATAGCACTTGAGCGCAGCTACGATCGTCTCACCCATAGAGTTGATCTCCGAGACAAGAGTGCGGGCAAAACTCTCATAATAGGACCTCTGGGTTCGCTTAAGCGATCGCTTATGCATGCCAAAGTCAATCCTGGCTATCTCTTCGAGTGCTTCGGTCACCATGCTTGGGACCTCCTCCAGCGATGGACTCAAAGCTGCCACAAGGCCGAGTCCACCGGCAAAAAAGGTGCTCAACAGCAAGGTGTACGCCTTAGCAACGTCCTGTGGAGCGTCTCCGTATTCCTCGCGAAAGGTTTTCAGCCTTGCCGAGAAGATCTCCGCGGACGCCATTCCTTTAAACAGGTCCAGGACAACACGCAGCAATGCCCGTGGTTCTGAATCTATGGCACTCATAATACCCTCAACATTTCAGATTTCCTTTAGGGATAATTCGCATGATGGCAAAAGTGACACGTGGGGTAGGCTTTCTAGCCTGCCAGCAGCCTGGCAAGGCTGCTCTACGTGCGGCTTTTGCCACAATGCGATAATTCATTTTAATAACTATTCAGGCGGCGAATAAAGTCACCCTTTTGTGCTGCAGGCCTTCAGTCGGCCTGTGCCGACCGGCCCGCGTCGGCGTAGGCCGACGCCTGGCGCGAAGCGCCCAAAGAGGCCGATTTCAATCGGGCTGAATAAGTCACCCTTTTGTGCTGCAGGCCGACGCCCGGCGCGAAGCGCCCAGAGAGGCCGACTCCAAATCGGGCGGCAACCGACAGCTTCCGCGTTCACGAGCCTGGAGACATCAGGTAACCAACCTGGCGATTGTGACGCCCTCACCGCCCTCCCTATCACCGCCTGGCTCACAGGAATGGACGGCCGGATGCTCACTCAGGAAACGACGCACTGCCTGACGCAGGGCGCCTGTACCTTTGCCATGGATGATATGCACCCAGGGGAGGCCAGCTCGCAGTGCAGCGTCGAGATGGTGGTCTAACCGTTCAAGCGCCTCGTCTACAGTACATCCTCTGAGATCGAGGCGGATGCCAGGAGATGCCGTTGGTGTAAAGCGGACGGCACCGCCTTCAGCCTCGCGTTTGGGCGAAGCAGAGGGGCATAGCTCCAGGACATCGAGGTTCACGCGTGTGCGAGCCGGTCCTACCAGGACTTCAGCCTCCTTACCACGCACTTCCAGCACTTCGCCGGCCGCACGGAGCGGACGAACCCAGACATGGTCGCCGGGGCGGATGGGTCGGCACAAAACTTCATCGGCGAAAGGAAGCGCCAGCGTCACGGCTGAGACGTCTGCAAATTCCTCCGCCAGCGCGGCAGCGGCCTGCTCTACGGCAGCCAGCTCCTCCTGAGGCGCCGCAGCGAACTGCAGACGACGGCGCAGAGCACGTATCTCGGTCCGTAGCTTCTCCAACTCTGCTGCCGCCTCTGCACGTGCCTGCTCCAGAATCTGGAGACGTTCCTGCTCAATCGCTCCCAGGCGGGCGCGTAGCTCCCGTGCCAGCCTTTCGGCTTCGGCCTGCGAGGCGAGCGCCGCATCCCGTGCTCGGGCTGCTTGCAGGCGCAGATTATGTATGTCGGCGAGCAAGTCTTCGGTGCGTAACATCTCCGGCGAGACCATCCGGCGGGCTGCTGTGACTATTGCCTCGGGCAGTCCCAATCTTCTGGCAATGGCGAAGGCATTGGAACGGCCAGGCAGTCCAATGGTCAGCTTATAGGTGGGGCTGAGCGTCTGCGGGTCAAACTCAACGCAGGCATTGCGCACACCCGGTGTAAGCTGCGCATAGGCTTTCAGCTCCGGGTAATGCGTGGCGACGAAGGTGGTCACACCACGCGTGCGAAAATGGTCAAGGAGCGCGCGGGCCAGTGCTGAACCTTCCGCCGGGTCCGTGCCTGCCCCAAGCTCGTCAAGCAGCACCAGACTGCGCTCATTGGCCTGTTCCAGGAACGAGAGTATATTGGTCAGATGTGAGGAGAAAGTGGAAAGATTCTGCTCGATTGACTGTTCGTCGCCTATATCGGCGTAGACTGCTTCAAATGGGGAAAGGCGTGCTCCTGCGCGGACGGGCAGGTGTAAGCCGGCCTGGGCCATCAAAGTTAACAGGCCGACCGTCTTCAAGGTGACCGTTTTGCCGCCGGTATTTGGTCCGGTGATGACCACCACGTAGGTCTCTTCGTCCAGCACCACATCAATGGGCACCACCCGCTCGGGATCGAGCAGGGGATGGCGGGCTTCCTCCAGGTGGATCGTGGACCCGGAATGTGTCTCACTGCTCTTCCTCCAGGGCACTATCTCTGGGACAGTGGCCTGGAGTGCCTCAGCGTACCTGGCGCTGGCGAAGGCCAGGTCCAGCCGGGCCAGCGCTTCCACACTCTGCTCAATGTCTGAGGCATGCGCAGCGACCAGTCTGGAGAGCGTGGCCAGAATGCGTTCTACTTCCTGCTCCTCGCGCAGCCGCAGTTCGCGCCAGGCATTGTTCAGCTCGACCACGGAGAGTGGCTCGATGAATATGGTCGCGCCAGAGGCGGAGACGTCATGGACGATACCCCTGATACGCCCCTTGAAGTCGGCTTTTAAGGGGATGACGTAACGCCCCTCGCGCATGGTGATGATCGGTTCCTGGAGGAAAGCGCCAGTATGGGGTGAGCTGATGATACTCTGGAGCCTGTCCTGGATACGCTCATAAGCGATGCGCTCCTCCCGTCGGATGCGGGCCAGTTCCGGCGAGGCTTCATCCCTCACGTTGCCACGCTCGTCCAGGCAGCGCTCGATCTCGCCGATCAGGTCAGGACAGGGTCGAATGCGGCCGGCAATCCCGGCCAGGTGCGGGAATCTCGCTCCCGGTTGAGTAACCGTGCGATGCAGAGTCCTGGCCGTGGCAAGTGTATCCCGTATATCCAGCAGCTCAAGTGGGGGCAGGATGGCTCCGCGCAGAGCGGCATGTAACTGTGGGCGGACATCGTGAGCGCCGCCCAGGCTCGTGGTCGGTCTGGCTTCGAGAAATGCGCGTGCTTCGCTCGTCGTCTCAAGACGCTCTCGTATCTCCTGGCTCTCGATCGCCGGCCTGAGCGCAAGAGCCATTTCTCTGCCGGCAGAGAAGCTGGTGTATTTCGCCAGTATCTCCAGGACTTTGGGAAATTCTAGCGTTACCAGGTGTTTATCGTACATTCAAATCGTAGGTATAAATCGGGGGCGGGGTCCTGGAGAACCAGAAGGAATGAGACAGGTACTGCAGATATAGCACCTGGTTGAGGTTACGACGCAGCAATGCCCGATCATGGATCGGCCGCGAGCGTCCGTAACCGTAAAGGTTGAACAACATAGAGGCCACCAGAACACCCAGGACCAGATGTACCAGCAGACCCCCGATCCTGTCCGATATGCTCGATCTGGATCTCTTGGCCTCCTTAATGGAAGCCAGAAGCAGGAGCTCCAGTGCTATCCAGATGGCTAAGGATATGAGGAAGAAAGTGGTGGCATAATAGCCGGGTGTCGTGCTCTCGGCTGCGGTGGCGTCAAAGTTAAATTGCAGAGCCTCCAGAACGCTGCCCGCATAAGGGGTAAGTGGACGGTAAATTAGCATTGCCATGCCTGTGGCGAGATAGTATGCCAGGATGCTGAGCACACCGCGCAGCAGGCGGCGGTAATAGCCAATCGCGGTGGTGCCCACCATAACAAGCATCAGCACCAGCTCGATGGGCTGGAAGCGCCTGCCAAGCAGTTGCGGGGCAAAGTAGTAAAGTGCCACCGCTCCAGATACGCCCAATACCCCAACGATCAGCACCGGCATCCACTTCTGCGCGGTGGTCTCCTCGGGAACGTATTTATATCTGATTGCGCTCATTTCCTCTCTCCTGCCTGGATCATAGCCTGCTGGGATAATAACACAAAACTGTTAAAACATCAAATGAGGGGAAGCAAGGAAGGCTGTGACCGGTCGTGGCGGCGTCGGGCGCGGCCTGGGGAGCGGCCTGAGTCGGAGTAGGGGCAACTGCTCGCAGTTGCCCCTACAGTGCGGTTGACATGTTGCGATTTTGCCGTATACTATCCCTGGCTGTCCAGCACAGCCCCTGTAGCCGCTTTTGTGAGTGTTGCGTGAAAGGAGGTGACGCCCTGCCCCAACCCTCAAACTACCCCCAAGCGTACCTGTGTTTAAACTTTCCCACAGCAAAAAGGAGGTGAATGATGAACGCGCGCAGATTCGCAGGTATAATATTGACGCTTATGCTGTTAGCAACAGCGTTCGCCGCGTCATGTCGTCCGACAGCCAAAACTGGAGCACCAACCGGTGGCACTTTCATCTTTGGCCGTGGCGGCGACTCGGTGCAGCTTGACCCGGCTATCGTAACTGACGGCGAGAGCTTCCGGGTCACCGGCCAGTGCCTGGAACCGCTCTACCAGTATGAACCGGGTTCCACCAAACCCATCCCCGCACTGGCCACCGAGTGCACCCCTAATGCCAACAGCACTGAGTGGACCTGTAAATTGCGCAAGGGTGTCAAGTTTCACGACGGTACCGACTTCAACGCCGATGCCGTCATCTTCAACTTCGAGCGCTGGCGTTTCACCAACAACCCCTACCACTTCGAGAGCCAGGTATTCGAGTACTACGAATACATGTGGGGCGGTTTCGACGATGCCAGCATGATCACAGCGGTGCAGAAGATTGATGACTACACCGTCAAATTTGTCCTGAGCGCTCCACTGGCTCCATTCCTGGCCAATCTGGCCATGGACATGTTCGCCATCTCCAGCCCGGCTGCCATCCAGAAGTACGGCGAAAACTACGGCACGCCGTCTGCCGGTTGTGTCGGCACCGGGCCGTTCAAGTTCAAGGAATGGGTAGAAGGGGATCACATTACAGTGGTAGCCAATGAGGACTACTGGGGTGGCAGGCCGTCAATTGATCAGATCATCTGGCGGGTGATCCCAGACGATTCAGCCCGTTTCCTGGCCCTTAAGGCTGGCGATATTCATGCCCTGGAGCAGGCTGTGGTTGAGGACCTGGCGGCTGCTGAGAGCGACCCCAATATGTACGTGCTTACCCGGCCGGCACTCAATACTGCTTACCTGGCCTTCAACTTCCGTATCAAGGAGTTTCAAGACATCCGGGTGCGCAAAGCCGTGGCGCATGCGATCAACCGCAAGGCCCTGGTTGAGAACTTCTACGGCAAGTACGGCGAAGTGGCGACCAACTTCCTGCCCCCACTGGTATGGGGCCATAACAAGGATATAAAGGATTGGGAGTACAACCCGGAACTTGCAAAACAACTGCTGGCCGAGGCCGGCTTCCCCAATGGTCTGAGCGAGGTAACCATCGCAGAGGATATCCTGGATGCAGAAGGTAATGTAGTGTACAAAGCCGGCGATAAAATCCCGCTCACACTTTACTACATGCCGGTAACCCGCTTCTACTACCCAAGCCCCAAGGAGATCGGGGAAGCGATGGCTGCTGACCTGGCTAAGGCCGGCATGAATGCCACGCTTGAGCTGGCCGGTGACTGGCCAACTTACCTGGGTCTGCGACGTAACGGCCTGCTGGTCGGGCTGTACATGCTCGGCTGGGGTGGTGATAACGGCGACCCCGATAACTTCCACAACTACTTCTTCGGCGGCCTGAGTTCAGAAAACGAGGTTAAAGAACCTGACCCGCGCGAAGGTTTCTACGCCAATCAGGAAGTGGCCAGGCTGCTCTACCTGGCGGCCGTAAACCCTGACCAGGCCGAGCGTGAAAAGCTTTATAAGCAGGTTGAGCAGTTGCTGCATGACGATGTCGCCCGTATCTGGATTGCGCACAACAATACGCCGCTTATCTTCTCGAACAAGGTGAGCGGGTACGTGCCACAGCCGGTCGGCGCCGATTACTACGAGTGGGTCAAGATTCAGCAATAACCTGGCACGGTACTTTCAGGGAGGGGGCGAGGTCATCTCGCCCCCCTCCGCCAGCCTCAAGAATATGGGACGCTACCTGCTCCGTCGGATCATCTCATTGATCCCCACCGTGTTGGGAGTCACCATTGTCGTATTTCTCCTGATACGTCTGATCCCGGGCGATCCAGCGGTGGCCATGCTCGGCGAGCACGCGGCCAGGGAAAACGTTGAACGTATCCGCGAGCAACTGGGCCTGAACCGACCGCTGTTTCTAGACAGGGAGGCACTGCGAGAAGGCAATATAAAGGGCTTCTTTGACAGCCAATATATCCGCTATCTGGGACGGTTGCTGCGGGGCGACCTGGGCAGTTCTATCCATCGCCGCATACCCATCGCCGATGAGCTGAAGCAGCGCTTCCCTGCCACAGTCGAACTTGCCCTGCTCTCTATGGCACTGGCTATCATCGTAGGGCTGCCGGTGGGTGTACTCTCAGCAGCACGCCACAATTCCACACTCGATCACTTCAGCATGGTAGCCTCCCTGATCGGCGTATCAATGCCCATTTTCTGGCTTGGGCTGATGGAAATAATGCTGTTCGCCGTATTCCTGGGGTGGTTTCCCGTGGGAGGCCGTATTGACCATACGGCGACAATGCGGACGATAACCGGTCTGATCCTTTTAGACAGCCTGATCACCGGCAATTTAATCGCCTTTACCGATGCACTGAAACATCTGGTGATGCCGGCGCTCGCCTTAGCGACCATACCGATGGCCATCATCGCCCGTATGACCCGTGCCAGCATGCTTGACGCTCTCCAGGCCGATTACATACGCACTGCCCACGCCAAAGGCCTGCGGGAACGGGTGGTCCTCTACCGCCACGCTCTCAAGAACGCTTTACTGCCCATTGTTACGATTATCGGTATCCAGATGGGCAATCTGCTGGCGGGTGCTGTGATCACGGAAACGATCTTTGCCTGGCCAGGGATCGGGAAATGGGGAATGTACGATGCCATCGTGGGCCGGGACTACCCTGTCGTCCAGGGTGTCACGCTGCTCATCGCTCTGGTCATCGTGTTCATTAACCTGATAGTAGATATTTCCTACGCCTTCCTGGATCCGCGCATCCACTACGAGTAGGCAAAAACCAGTGCCCTAAATATGAGAGAACGCGTCCCGACTGACACAGCACTTACGACCTTACGCCAGCATCGCTCGCTTTGGGGAGACGCCTGGCGGCGATTGATCGCCAACAGAGCGGCCCGCCTGGGGCTGGCAATCGTAGCCGTATTTACTCTCTCTTCGACACTGGCTCACTTTCTCTGGCATTACGATCCCAAAACCGACCTTGATTACTCATTGAAGCTTCAGCCACCGAATCTTTACCCCACCAGCGATGTTCCCACGATCCACCCCTTCGGCACAGATAAACTGGGGCGTGACATCCTGCGACGCGTGGTCCATGGTGGGTGGAATTCAATGCGTGTGGGCGTGGTATCAGTGAGCATCTCGCTCACCGTCGGGGGACTGCTTGGGCTGATAGCAGGGTTTTATGAGAGCATGCCACTGGGCAGAGCCGGGCTGGCCACACTCTTCGGCATCACCGGCCTGCTGCTTGGCGCCTTACCCGCCTGGCTGGCCGACCAGCCTGTGCAGGCCGTGGCCTTCTGTGGATTGGGTGTGGCTGCGGCGATGTCGGGTGGTGCAGAGGGAGCCAGAGAGGTTCCACGTGTCTCTCCGCTGCGTGTGCTCCTGTTTGCTCTGGCGGGGCTCCTCATCGGCGGCATCTCTGGACTCGGTACAGGCCTACATGTTGGCATTGCCTGCGGGATCGCTGGCCTGCTTATCGGCGGGGTGCTCGGTTTACCCCTGAGCGGGCCATTTGTATCCAATATCATAATGCGCGTGATGGATGTCATCCTGGCCTTCCCCGCCTATCTGCTTGCCATCGCCATTCTGGCGTTCCTGGGACCTGGCCTGGATAAGGCAATGATCGCAATCGGTTTCGTTGGCATCCCGATATACACCCGTCTGGTCCGTGCCACTGTGCTGTCGCTGAATCAGGAGGTTTACGTGTTAGCCGCCCGTGCCATAGGGGCCGGTCATGTCCGCATTATCTTCCGTCACATCCTGCCGAACGCTCTCTCTCCCGTTATCGTGCAGGCGACTATGGGGTTGGCGAACGCAATTATCTGGGCCGGTGCGCTCGGGTTCCTTGGCCTCGGTGCCATCCCGCCGGATCCTGAGTGGGGTGCCATGCTGGGCGACAGTTACCGTTTTCTGACCAGTGGAGCCTGGTGGGCAGTGCTGTTTCCTGGCCTGGCCATTATGCTCAGCGTGCTGGGGTTTAATTTGCTGGGCGACGGTCTGCGCGATGCTCTCGATCCCCGCCTGACCCGCTAGCATATTCAGGAGTCTACAATGGACTTTTCGCTTACCCGGGTGCCGGCCGCTGACCGCCGGACTATGCGCCGCGTGGATCACAATCCACGCGGGTCGGGCACTGGACGCCACCGCCGCCGCCGGATTGTGATCCGGCGGGCACCCAGGTGCCGGCCGCCGACCGCCGGACTATGCGCCGCGTGGATCACAATCCACGCGGGCCGGGC
>DAOTYA010000047.1:0-5593 GCA_034435075.1 Anaerolineae bacterium | reverse complement strand
ACCGGCCACAATGTAGGGCAACTGCTCGCAGTTGCCCTACAACTGACGTCGCCACGGCCAGCCATAGCCTGCTCTCGCTCTCTTCTCGCGCAAAAAAGTGACGGACATCCGACCGGCGGGAGGGCTTATCAGCGTTCTAACCTTGTTTGTTCGCAGTCAGGCACGAAGCGCCAGCGGAGCGCTGGTCTGGGCCTTTTCAACACCACTCCGCTTTGCTTAACCTGTCCGAAAAACCGTACAGGGCATCCCTATGTCGCTTATACCGACGCATAGGGATGCGTCGGTTACGATTTCCGGATAGGCTCTCAGTGGTTCACTACGGGCATCTTCATCAGAGCATTGACAGGCCCTGCCGGCAGGTGTCTTTTGCCTTCCCCCGGCCCGGGCCGATCTCCGGATCGCGTCCACAGCGATGATCCAGAACCATGTCCCAAACTCGTGACACTCACCGGTCGTTGACTCAGGACTGCGGACTACGATTCACCCGTACCGAACTCGTGACGCTCGCAATGTTACGCCTTGCTCCCTCGCCACCACGATGATATAATCGAAATACCATGGAGACACGAAACGCCCGTCCTGATGGCCGCAGGTGCGACGAAATACGCCCGGTGAAATTCACGTTAGACTATGTGGAGTACCCGGAAGGCTCGGTATTGATCGAACAGGGGCGTACCCGGGTGCTCTGTAACGTCAGTGTCGAGGAAACGGTGCCGGCCTGGATGATCGGGCGCTGTAGAGGCTGGTTGACCGCAGAGTATGCTTTGCTCCCACGCTCCACGCACACGCGCACGCTTCGCGAGGAGCGTGGGCTGCAGGGAAGGACTCAGGAAATCCGCCGGATGATCGGCCGTGCGTTGCGTGCCGCAGTAGACCTGGAAAAGCTGGGGGAGCGGACGCTGATTGTAGACTGTGATGTGATTCAGGCCGATGGCGGTACCCGTACTGCTGCCATCACCGGTGGCTACGTTGCCATCGCCCTGGCCATACGTCGCTTGAGCGAGCAGGGCATCATACCAGCAGAGGCGTTGAAGCCCCCAGTCGCGGCCATAAGCGTTGGAGTGGTTGGGGACGATCTACTCCTCGACCTCTGCTATGCAGAAGACGCGACTGCTGATGTGGATCTCAACGTGGCAATGACCGGCGATGGATACCTGGTAGAAGTGCAGGGCACTGCCGAGGGAAAGCCCTTCTCACAGGAAACATTTGACCGCATGCTTGAGCTGGCTGCCTGCGGCATTGCACATCTGGTACAGCGGCAACGTGAGGTTCTGGGGTGAATACAGACGAGTTTACCCCCGGGCAACGGCTCGTGGTCACCCTCCTTACGCTCGCGATCGTCATCATCCTGCCCATGCTGGCCGGTTTCATTATTACCTCAGCCCAAAACTGGAAACGTCTTGCTGATACTCTGCCATCGCCCGCTCTCACTATTGACACCGCGTCCGAAACTGCCACACCCTCGCCGGCCAGGATTGAGGTATCTCCAGCTCCTCCTCCGACAACCAGGCCAGGGATATGGTCTCAGGTTCAGGCGGCCCGCCTGTTTGATCAGCTCGCCTATCAGGTTGAGACGATCCGCGGACTCTCATCACGTGCCGAAGTTCCTCTCAGCTTCCATTCAGCAGAGGATATGGAAACGCTGCTCGTCCGGTTTCAAAACAAGAAAGAATTGGAGATAACGCTGCGGTCTTACGTCGAGTTGGGAGTTATCCCACAGGTGCCCACAACGACACTGCGTGCTCCCCACACTGTCGCTTTCTACGCGCCTGAACAGAGACAAATTTATGTCTCCACTGGAATACAGGAGAGTCGCCTGGATGATCAGGCACTCCTGGCCCATGCCTTTATCCACGCTCTGCAGGATCAGTACTTCAACCTGAGTGCGCTGGATGCTCGCTCCACGACCACCGATTCCAGATTCGCCACCCGCGCGCTTGTGGAGGGAGACGCTCTTTTCTCGACCGCCATGTACCGCTACCGCGATGCCGCACTGGCAGAATGGGAACGGCTGGCCGCCATAGTCATCCAGAGTGAGCAGCCAGACTGTGGCGAGGAACTGAACACCATTGAGGCATGGATGAAGTTGCGCCGTTTCCCCTACTGGGAAGGTCGCCGGTTCGTCCACATGCTCTTTCAGCAGGGGGGGTGGGAAGCGGTCAACAATGCCTACATCAACCTGCCCAGCTCAACAGCCGAGATCATCCATCCAGAACTGTACCTGGACGGTAAAGAGCCGGTACATGTGATCGTACCGGACATCAGCTCTGCACTGCCCACCGGGTGGAAAATGATTGCTCAGGATACACTGGGCGAACTCACTGCTGGCCTTTATCTGGAGACAGCTCTGCCACCAGAAGTGGCCTGGGAAGCAGCGGCAGGTTGGAGCGGCGATAAGTTCGTTGTGTGGACAAATCCCGGTGGAGCACGGGTACTGATCTGGCGTACCATCTGGGAGACAACCAACGAGGCAGCAGAATTCGAAGCCGCACTGGGTGCACTGATCCCTCAGCTCTACCTCCCCGCACGCCCTCTGGCGATACCAAAAGGACCGGTGGGCCAGTGGTGGGAGACGGAAACGGAGGCGATCTCCCTGGTCCGGTCGGGACGCTACGTGACATTTGTGCGCGCTCCAGAGATGAACTTATTGACCGATATATTGAAGTCATTGCCGTAATGAGACGTGCCCTGCTGATAATAGTGGCTGGTGTATTTACTTTAGCCGCATTCCTGGGAGGTATGCGGCTGTGGATGCTGTACACAGTCCGAAAGTACATCTACACCAGAATCGAGGACGTGCCGCCGCGCCCCGTTGCGCTTGTCCTGGGAGCCGGCCTGTGGGCCGATGGCTCCCTCACCCCCGTTCTGGCCGATCGGGTTGCTACAGCCGCCGATCTTTACCATGCTGGCATGGTTCAAAAGCTGCTTCTCAGCGGGGATAGCCACTCTGTAAACTATAATGAGCCGGTGGCTATGATGGAGTACGCAGTCCGTCTTGGTGTCCCGGAGGATGCCATCCTGCTTGATTATGCAGGACGCCGCACTTACGACAGTTGCTACCGGGCGCGGACGGTCTTCGGCGTAGAGCGGGCAATTGTAGTCACCCAACGATTTCATGCTCCACGTGTGCTCTACCTGTGCAGAAATCTCGGCGTGGACGCGATAGCCATCCTCGCCGACCGTCAGGATTATTCTATCCGCCGCTTCAAGTGGGAGGCACGCGAATATCTGGCGCTGGCCCTGGCCTGGTGGGACATCCAGGTGCGCCACCCTGTACCCGCGCCAGGCACACCGCTGTCTGTCGAGCTCTCGCAGAAACGGGAAGGGATCGTAACTGCCTGTCCCTGCCGACTGAAGTCGCCCACTTTGGGCCGCAGGCCTTCGGTCGGCCCGCGCCGACCACTGTTTCCACGTCTGCGCAGGCCGACGCCCGGCGCCGCGGGCGCCCGTAAAGGTTGATTTCCAATCGGCACACGGCGCAGACAGCCGGGCAGGTAATTACAAGGGATCACAAAATGAATCAAGACCGGGAAGTACAATACACAGTCTTAATCGCAGATGATGATGCCGCACTGGCTCAGGCCATTGCGGCGACGCTGGACCTGGAGGGCTTGAAAACCGTCGTAGCCTACGACGGAACACAGGCGCTGGCGCTGGCCCGCACCCTTCACCCCGATCTGATTCTCCTTGATATAATGATGCCGGGACGCTCTGGTATCGAAGTGTGCGCCACACTCAAGACGGACCCCGCGACGGCTTCCATACCGGTCATCTTCGTCACCGCCAAAGCCGGCAAGACTGACCGGATGGTGGGCCTGGCGGCCGGAGCCGATGAGTACCTGACCAAGCCGTTCAGTCCCAGCGAATTGATCTCACTGGTCAACAGCGTGCTGATGGGGCGGCCGACAAAGACACCCGAACGCACAGACGGAGTAAAGCCCCGTGAACACCCAGACGACCAACTGGTGGTGTTCGCACAGGAGTGGAAGGAGCTATACGAACGGGAAAAGCAGGAACGCCAGGCACTGGAACTGGCACAGCAACGCTTGAACGAACTTGACCGTCTGAAAGCAGCTTTTCTGAGCGCGGTGACCCATGAACTGTTGACACCCTTCGGTCCAATTGGCATGGCTTTGCAGGTTCTGCAGCGGCAGTCAGAACGCTTGCAGCCGGAGCAGCAGGCTGTCCTGAGAGACCTGGCGAGCGAAATTGAGGGACTGCGTCGTCTGGTCAATGGTGTGGTCAAGTTCGCAGAGCTGGTGAACAAGCGCCGCGAGCCTCAGCCAAGGTACCTTTACCTGGCCGACGTGATTCACCAGGCAGTGCAACCTGTCCTGATAATGGCCCGCTCGCGCGAGGTAGACTTTGAGATCGCGCTGCCCGATGAAACTCCCGGAGTTTTTGCTGATCCGGAACTGCTGGGCGAGGCCATATTCCAGATGGCTCATAACGCTGTGAAATTTAACGTACCGGGGGGAAAGGCTCAGATCCGCGTCTTCGAATCCAGAGGGCGGGTGGTGATCGAAGTTAAAGACACCGGCATCGGGCTGACGCCGGAACGGCTGGCGCTTCTCGGACAGCCTTTTGAGCAACATGCTGATGCCCTCAAACGCGGGCGCGAGGGGTTAGGGGTTGGATGGGCCTTTGTGCGTTATGTGGCTGAGGTTCATGGGGGCTGGACAAGTGTCTCCAGCCCCGGTCCCAACCAGGGAAGCACTTTCTCACTTCAACTCCCGATGGTTGCTGGATGGCATGAACTCGAACTTCAGCCGACCAGCGCTCGGGATTAAGCGCCTATCCGAAAAACCGTACAAGCGGCATCCCTATGCCGCTTATACCGACGCATGGGGATGCGTCGGTTACGTTTTTCGGATAGGCACTAAGCGCCTCGCTCTCAGGTTTCGGCAGCAATTTGCATAGCGGCGACTTGAAGCAACGCTCCTGTCGCCCTGCGGGCGGAGATTCATTCGGATACCAATTTGGATTTAAGGGAGGTTAAATGACCACAGAGGCAAGATTCTGCTCCCAGTGTGGGAAACCCCTTTCTCCAGGCAGCCGCTTCTGCAGCCAGTGTGGCACCCCTGTTGTCTCTTCCCAACCGTCCGGCGCGGCTGCTCCGCAGCTGGCTTCTACGCCAGCCTCTCAGACCGAACCCATCGTTGACGTCATTCCCCTGCAACAACGGAGCGGGTTCATGGGGATGTCAGTGAAATCATTCAATATGATCGTAACCCCGCAACGGCTGGTCCTGCTCCCCATTTCCAGGCAGGAAATGCAAGAAGCTGTCAAAACTGCCCGGGAACGGGCCCGTGCCGCCGGTAAGGGCTTCTTCGGTCAATGGGGGGCTCAACTGGCCTGGATGCAGGTGCTCTATGAGAGATATCGGGCCACGCCTGTGGATAATCTGGCCCGGACCCCGGGCAGCACTGTGATCTGGAATCAGGAGGTCCGCTCCATCCGTCTGAAGGACCCGCCTGTTCTGAGAATGGGCAACTCTGATGAAATGACGCGTCCCTCCTATCCCACAATGAACATTGAAACCAGCCGTGGCAATTTCAAGTTTGAGCTGTTGACGATGAAGGCCGGAGAGGCT
>DAOTYA010000046.1:0-12969 GCA_034435075.1 Anaerolineae bacterium | reverse complement strand
ATAGCCAAGAGATTGGCCAGAGCCTTGCGCCTCAGAATCAGTTATGCGAATAAGAAAGCCTGCAGAAAGGTGATGACAGGGATGCTACCTGTACGGTTTTTCGGATAGGCTCTTATAGTCCCAGGTAAGGCACTGGAATAGAGGCTTCAGCCGGACTTTCCGCCTGAAGGCCCAGTCCTGAGCACCATTTATCGTGCTCTCCCCGGGAAGACCTGCCAGGTCCCCAAGGCCTGGCAGGTTTTATATGAGACTCATGAAGCTGGCGACGGTTCCGCCCTGAGTTCCAGCAGTACCGGGCGGGTGAGTAGAGTACAGAGCGCGTAGACCAGTGTGATGGCGGCGCCGATCGCCACCCCTGCTGTAGGGCCCAGTGCCTGGGCAATGCTGCCGACCAGGAGCGAGCCGAAGGGCATCACCCCAAAGAAAGTCAGAGTGTAGACTGACATAACCCGCCCGCGCAATTGATCCGGCACCAGGAGCTGGACGATAGTGTTGCCGGTAGTGTTCTGCAAGACGAACCAGAAACCGACCACAGCCAGCAGAGCCAGTGAGAAAGTGAGGGATCGGGAGAAGGCAAATCCAAGCAAGGCGGTGGGGAAGAGGAAGCTGCCAGCCACCAGGAGCCGCCCTTTGCGTTGGACCCGTCCCAGGGAAGCCACCGTGAGGGAGCCGGCCAGTGCTCCGACCCCGACCGACGCGGTCAGCCATCCCAACCCTGTCTCTCCTACCCGGAGAATGTCCACCGCGTAGGCTGGCATTAGCGTAGAGTAGGAAAAGCCAAAGAACGTGGAGACACCGAGGAGGGAAAGGATAATCTTTACCGGCCCATTCGTCAGCACGTACCTGAGGCCGGTGGCGATCTGCCGGGCCAGTGGTTCGTGGGAGGGCGGGGTCAGGTGGGTAGGGAGGCGCATCCCCAACAGTGCTCCGATGACAGCCAGGAAACTCAGCCCGTTGAGGCCAAAACACCACGCCGGCCCCAGAGCTGCCAGTACGATCCCACCCACTGCCGGCCCGATCACGCGGCCCAGGTTGAACATAGTTGAATTTAGCGCGATCGCGTTCATCAGCTCCCGCCGATCATCCACCATCTCCACAGCCAGTGACTGACGTGCCGGAGCGTCAAAGGAATTGGCCACGCCAAGGGCAAACGAAAGCACAGCCACATGCCAGGTCTGGAGGGCGCCGGTGATGGTCAGGGCAGTGAGTATGAAGGCGCAGACCATCATCGCCGTCTGCGTCCAGAGCAGAAGAACACGCCGGGAGACCCGATCAGCCACTGCGCCTGCCGGGAGTATCAGGAAGAGCGTTGGAATCGTGCCGGCAAAGGAGATGACCCCCAGGAAGAACCGGGAACCTGTCATCTGGTAGGCGATCCATCCCTGGGCAACTGATTGCATCCAGGTGCCCATCAGGGAGAGGGCCTGACCGATAAACCATAACCGATAGTTGCGATACCGCAGGGCTGCGAAGGTGGTGAAACTGCCTCCTCGCGGTATGGCAGGCAGTGAGGGGAACCTGATCGCTCTGAGCTTCATGTTGACCTCGAGTGTTTGAGAGGGGTCCTCACTCCTGTCCGTAAGCCCGCTCAACATTGACTACGAGACGCTCCCAGGCAAAGCGCTCGTGTACATCTCTGGCTGCAGCCTCCCCCAGCCGCTTCCGCAGGTGGTCATCGCGCAGCAAGCCTACCACAGCCTCGGCGAACGAGGTGACATCGCCCGGCTCTACCAGCAAGCCGGTCTCCCCGTGGCGGATATATTCGCGGTTCTGTCCTACCGCCTCAGCCACGACAGCAAACCCCGTTGCCAGCAGGTCTATCAGTTTCACCGGGCACTTGGCGCGGTTGACCAGCGTGTCATCGAAGGGGTAGATCGCGACATCGGCCAGGGCAAAGCACTCCGGTAGCTTCTCAGGAGGCAGCCAGCCAGCGTAGAGCACGTCGGCAGATGGGGCAGTGCTGATCCCATGATGCACGCTCAGGCCGGCCTGAGCTGCCAGGCGGAACAGTTCACTTTCCTCATCGAACAGCCCCTTGCCCACGATGAGCAGACGAGTCCCGGACACCTTTTCCCGCACATGCAGCATTACCTCAACGACACGTGAGACCGGAAACTCGAAGAATCTGGTGTACAGCAGGACGATCGGCTCCTGGTGTTCGGTCGTTTTCCTGTTCACCCCTGTTTCCCTGGCGCCGACGCCGTTGGGCACGTACCATACGCGTCTGGGAGGGACACCCAGTGCCCAGACCAGGCTCTCCAGTGTGCGGCTTGCGACGGTGACGGCGTCAGCATGGGTCAGTCCCCAGCGCTCCTGCCAGGCGAAGAAGCGGCGCTGGGCCGATGTGTAGCCGCCGATTTCGTTCCAGCCCCCCGGCCCTTCCCAGTCGTCGCTGTCCACCACCAGGCGTGGCCTATGTGCCCGGGGAATCCGTGCCAGCAGCCAGTGGACCAGCCCGCTGTAAGCCTTGGGCTTGAAGAGATGCACCACATGTGGTCGGAGAGTCAACACCCGGCTGGCCAGTCGCATGGCGGTCAGCAGGTGGAACAGGCCGGGGACAGGGGGTGACAGGGAGATATTCTCGATGGCAACCCCCTCCTCATTCCAGCTTTTGCCGGCATCCTCCGGGTTCTGCCACGGAGGAAGCAACATCCTCACCCGATGTCCACGCGCGACCAGCGCTTTTGCCATCGGCAAGGCCCGCACGCTCATCGTCCCACGTGGGCGCAGCCCGAAAGGGCCGACCATCACAACGTCCATCTACTCCACCGTGACCGATTTGGCCAGATTGCGCGGCTGGTCCACATCGCAGCCCCTGCGCACTGCCATGTGATAGGCCAGGAGCTGCAGGGGAATGACATTGATCACCGGCGACAGCAGTGGCGGTGCCGCGGGCACATACAACACGTAATCTGATTTTGCCGCGATCTCGTCATCCCCCTCGGTTGCCAGCGCGATGACGATGCCACCGCGCGCTTTGACCTGCTCAATCTGGCTGATCATCTTGTCATAGACATGATCGCGCACGGCAATGGCCACCACCGGCATGGCTTCGTCAATCAGCGCAATCGGGCCGTGTTTCATCTCGCCGGCCGGGTAGCCTTCTGCGTGGATATAGGAAATCTCCTTGAGCTTGAGCGCTCCCTCCAGAGCGACAGGGTAGTTGATACCCCGTCCCAAGTACAGTGCGTGCTCGCGGTCGTAGAAGCGATTGGCCAGCACCTCGTACTCATTCCTGTGATCGAGCACGCGCCCCACCAGGTCGGGCAGGCATGCCAGGTCTTCTACCCGCTGCCTCAGCACCTCTTCTCCCAATACGCCACGCAGTTCACCAAGATAGCAACCCAACAGATAGAGGTCCACCAGACTGGAGGTGAACGCTTTTGTCGAGGCCACGCCGATCTCCGGCCCTGCGTGCATCAAAATGACACCGTCAGCCAGCCGCATCGCCTGACTGCCGATGACGTTAACAATAGACCACAGGCGTGCTCCTTTTGCCCGCGCCTCCTCCATCGCTGCCAGCGTGTCCACCGTCTCGCCGCTCTGGGTGATCGCCAGCACGGCCGTATTGCCATTGATAATGGGATCGCGGTAACGGAACTCGGAGCCGTAGTCCACCTCCACGGGTATGCGGGCCAGGCTTTCAATAATGAACTTGCCCACCAGCCCGGCATGGGCTGAGGTGCCGCAGGCAACGATAATGATCTTCTCCAGCCTCTGAGCTTCTTCGCGCGTCAGCTCCAACCCTTCCAGCCGCACCCGACCAAGATCGAACCTGGCGCGTCCGCGTATGGTGTCGGTGATGGAGCGGCTCTGCTCGTAGATTTCTTTTTGCATAAAGTGGCGGTAAGGGCCTTTAGCTGCCGCGACGGGATCCCACGGGATGGTGTATATCCTCGTCTCCACCGGCCTGCCGTCCAGCGAGGTCACCCGTGCTCCCTGCTGCGTCACCACGGCAAGTTGACGGTCCTCGAGGAAGATCATATCGCGGGTGTATTCCAGGATCGCGGGTATATCAGAGGCTACGAACATCTCCCCATCCCCGACTCCTATGGTGATGCCGCCTGCGTTGCCTATGCGCGCCGCCACCAGCCGATCCGGCTCCTGGCTGCTGATGAAGACGAAGGCATTGGCGCCCCTGACATGGGTCAGCGCCTTGCGCACCGCCGTCTCCAGGTCCGCCCCGCCTGCCATAAAGGCCTCGACCAGGTGCACCACTACCTCGGAGTCGGTATCCGAGTTGAATTGACGCCCTTCTGCTTCTAACTCCTTACGCAGCACCAGGAAGTTCTCGATGATGCCGTTGTGTACCACCGCCACCTTTCCGGTGAGGCCCAGATGTGGGTGGGCGTTGCGGCGACAAGGCTCGCCGTGAGTGGCCCAGCGTGTATGGCCAATGCCTACCCGTCCCTGTACCGGCCTGGATGCAACCATTTCCATTAAGGCGGTCAGTTTTCCAGCTTCCCGGCGCACTGCAATGCTGCCGTTGGACTGAATCACCGCCAGCCCGGCAGAATCGTAACCACGGTACTCCAGACGTTTCAGCCCCTCCAAAATAATAGGGGTCGCATTGCGCGGCCCCACGTAACCGACTATTCCGCACATCACATTCCTCCTTAAATAAATTGGAGCGTGCCCGGAGTACGGCTGCGCGATATGTGCCGCGCACAGGTGCAGAGAACGCCTGATACGCGGTACATACCTGCTCGCTGCGCTTACCCGGGCATTATCTCCGTTGATTGTTACGTCCCATTTACCTGCCCTTTGTGCCATAAGTTGCCCGATGGTTTTGTGAGCAGGCTTTTCTCAGGAGGAGGGAGGAACGGGGTAATGGGCAACCCCGGGCGGCATCCGCCGATAACTCGATTTTCCCGCTCCCTGATGGAGCGGTTAGCCCGGCCGGCAGTGGCCGGGAACCGCCTCCTCGTCACCCGGTTTACCGCAGGGGAACCGGGCCAGGCGCCATCTCCCTCCAGCAAGTCTTGTGGAAAGGACATCACCTCCTTCGTCAATACCGTGGTCGGCAGTCCGGGCCACCAACACAGGACGACATGCCTCATGGAATGCAGGTCATTCGCAAGCCGACACCTGCACTCAGCCCTCCTCAACCGATTTGCCTTCCTCCACAGCCTCTGTCTCGGGGGCTTTCAATGAGTATTCACCTTCGATGACCGTCACCTGTTTCCCTTCCTCTTCCACTACGCGCCATTCCTGGAGACGTGCTCCCAGCGCTATCAGATGTTCACGGACAACATCCGGTGGGGCCAGCTCGATGAAGAGTTTGAGACCCAGCAGCGCTATAGCGACATCGTCCAGTTGACCCAGACCAAGACCAGGATCGGGGATGAAGTCTATGGGTGACACAATGTAGGCCAGGACAGCCGACGGGATAATCTTTGTCCACAGTGGCACCCGCCGATCCCAGAAGAGACGCCACGCCAGGCGTACCTGGCGTACTGCGTCCCTGAGCCACGCCACTATTGCGCTGGTGTCATCGGGTTTAACTACTATTGGACGCTTTTCCTCATTCATTCTGTCTTCTCCTGTAGGGCTTGCTGCTGCCGGCCGGGTCGCGGCCACTCTACTGTTGTCCCGCTGGCAGGGTCGGTGTGGGTTCTGGTGATGGCTGTGGCAGTGGCTGCACCGGCTGGTAATCGGCTCCCAGGATCACGGCTATGTCGTAGCCCACCTGAGTGTTCGACTCATGTACCACCGCGCCCGGTGCCAGCCCCAGCAGCCTGGCAAGATACTCGGCGGTGTAGGTCTTGCCGGTATAGACGATAATGATTGATCTGGTATAGTCGGAGTGATCGGCGTTGTCCGGCTCCAGCAGGCTAAACCCCTGCTGCTGGAGATATTCGGTGGTATGGCGGGCCAGGCCCTCCCTGGTCGTGCCGTTAAGCACTTTGATGATGGCCGCTTCACGGGCCAGGCGTGTGGCTGGCTCCTCGGTCTGTTGAGGCAGGGGGGCCTCAGCGGTGAAGATGTAGTCGCGCAGTTCTCGCATCCGGTCACGCAATGGGATGAGTACCTGCTGGCCGTCCTGAGTGGTCCAGAACTGGGTATAGTTCTCATCAATCACCCCATAGCGGATTTTCTCAGGTGGCACCTCGCTGGCCAGTCTCGCCAGCGCAATGATCTTATCCAGCGTCAGATCCGTCTCCACCGCTCCCTCGAGCGTCTGCCACAATTCCGGTGCCCGGGCAGCCAGTTGTGGAAGCAGGTCCAGTCGCATAACCTGTTCGAATATCGCCATAATCACCTGCTGCTGACGGCGGGCCCGATCAAAGTCGCCCCCGAGTGTGTGGCGAGTGCGGGCATATTTGAGCGCCGTCTCGCCGTTAAGGTGCTGCCAGCCGGCAGAGATGTGGAACGGATCGTAGCCGTAGGCCTCATCCGGGTAGGTGGGGTCGTCAATCTCCTCCTCCACGTACACGTCAATGCCGCCGATCAGGTCCACCAGCTTCTTGAAAGCGGTGAAATTGATGCGCACGTAGTAATGGATCGGCACTCCCAGGTTGTACTGAACGGTTTTAACCGCCAGCGCCGGCCCTCCACCAGGGTAGTCGTAGACCTCCCCCAGGTAATGGGCGGTGTTGATGCGTCCTTCCTGGAAGCCCGGGATCGGTACCCACAGGTCGCGCGGTATGGACAGCATACCACCGCTCATGGTTACCGGATCAATGGTCAGGACAAGCATGGTGTCCGTGCGCCAGGGGCCCTGTTCGTGCTCGCGCTGGTCAATGCCCATCACCAGCACGTTCACACGTTCGGTACCTTCCCAGCGTGGGAGAGGCTTGCCGGGATCATAGCTGACCTCTCCAGAGCTCTCCTCCTTGTGCTCAATGGTGAAGTCGGGCAGGATATCAGAGGCCAGGGTAAGGTTGTACACCCGATCGAACACGAACAGGCCGGCTGCTGCGGCAATCATCAAGAAGCATAACAATAATCCAGCCGTGAAGAGTATCTGGACGATGTTGCGGCTTATTCCTCTTGTGTTGTGTCGCACGTTGTTCCTCCGGGCTTGTGTGCGTGTTGCGTGTTGCGTATTGCGTGAAGGTTATGGGAGTGGGAGGCGGGCCGCGTAAAGCCGCCCGGCACTGACCGCGTAAAGCAGTCTGGCTGATTCATCCACCGCCAGTGTTTCCAGTGCGTCGAAGGCCTCCCCGGCATAGAACTGGGTCCAGAAAGTCCCGTCAGGACCGAGTGCTACCACCCGACGGTTCCCCCGATCCGCCACGTAAATTACCCCGCTGCTGCCATGAGGGTCCACTGCCAGCGCTACGGGCTGACTCAGTCCGTTCGGCACGCCCTCTACTTTGAAGGGCTGGGGTTCACCGCGCAGGAACTTGCGGATTTCTCCATCGTTGTAGATGATGTAGACGAAACCGTCTATGGCCATATCAAGCGCTTCCGTAAGGGGGCGGGGCGGGGGGTTAACGAAATAGTGCTCCGGTTGATCGGGGTAGGTATCTCCTGCCGGTTCATAACGCCGGATCTGATTGGCTGCGCCATCCAGGATATAAAGTCGCCCTTCGTAGGTGTCTATAGACAATGGGGATTCTGGCGGTGTGCCCAGGAAAGTACGCTTCAGAGGAATTTTCCCGCTCGCATCTTCCCAGGCCGGATCGTAGCAGACCAGCGCACCTTCCGCTTCCAGGACGACCAGTCCACTTGACTGCCTCCCCCCGGCCAGGTCAACCCAGACCAGGTCCACCAGCTTCCCCACTCTGCTCTCGCCGACGGACTGGCCTGTACGCACCAGGACGGGGATGGAGTCCTGTTCAAGTACGCTGTCTCCGCTTGAGGTCAGAGTAAGCCTGGAGACCCATCCATCGGCAGGATTCATCACAAATATAGACTGGCCATGCACAGCGATACGGTGGGGTCCGCCACCTGGACCGAAGTCTTTAAGCAGGACAGGGCTAAGGCGCACGATATTGTCGAGCAGGTCAAGCGCGTCCTGAGCCTGCTTTTTGAGTGCAGTGGCCACAGGCTGGTCGGGTCGCAATTTCAGCACTTCTCCAGCATAATATAGAGCGGCTTCCCAATGAGGCCGGGCGCCCTCGGTGCTGCCTCCGGCAGCCTGTGCCAGGGTGATCTCCTGCTCTGCCTGATGGATGAGGCTCTGGAGACGGGCTGTTTCTCCGAACGAGAGGTAGGCTACGAGCACGATGATGGCCAGTACAATGGGTATGACGATGGCGGCCAGCATCATGGCAGTGCGGTTCTCCACCGGTGCCTGACGTGCTGGCGCCGGGGTAACCGCAGGACGCGCCCGGGGACGCGCGGTGCTCCTGGAGGCGGGCAGGATGTTCCGCAGCATGGTACGCGTTCCCCTGGCAAGCGCACTCCCGGCAGCGATGATCCCTACGCCCGCCACCTGTAAAGTCTCCTTTACCCACTCGCCCGGCTCAATACGGGTCTGGTATTTTTCTGTAGCCGGGGGCTCCGGGGCCAAAGGTGTGGATTCAACCGTATCCGTGGCCATCTCACGGACAGTGCTTACCGACGGACGCAGACGGCTCAGCAGGGTGGGGCGCTCCTGTTTCTCTAAGGAGGATGGTATCTCCTGGGCGGCGGACCTTTCCTCATACAGCGGCCAGTGGAGCAACAACACGGAGAAGTTATCTGTACCGGCAATCCGCTCCACTCCTGCCAGGACGTCTTCCTTATCGGGCATTGCTAGCACACGGGAAAGGCTTGCGCTATCTGTCCCCTCGATTAAGGATGAGGAGGCCATCAGCATTTTGTCGCCCGGTGCGACGAAAGTGTGGTGCAGACGCACCTCGAGTGGAGAGGCACTGCCCAGTGCCGGCAGTTCCTCAAAAGAGGAGAAGTCCATGAGGTAGCCTTGTTCATGATGATAAAACAATACGCAGGAGCGGCCGGCTCGCAGGATGAAGGCATCTTCGCCACGGAGCACAGCACAGGCCAGCCCACCCTCGTGGCGCCCGGTGGGGGTGGATTGGAGATTATATTGAAGCAGATGTTGATTGGCTGCAAATGCAGCCTGACGCAATGCAGCAGTGATACTGCCTGTAGCCAGCCAGTAGGTTCGGGCGAATATCTCGCGCAACTCCCTTTGGAGACGGTAGGCCGATGGGCCGCTCAGGTCTAAAAGGAGGGCCAGTTGCTCCTCTTTACGGACGTATGCCGCCTGAGATGGTGGCGTCAACAGCATTGCCCAGGGGGCAGTATCCTTTACCTGGCGGCCGCCCGTGAAGCGCAGCGTACCTAAGATTGGCTCAGGCAACGGACCGGTCGAAGCACTCATCTCTCCACCCGTTTCATTATAACTATACCACAGTCAAGGGAGTCTGCAAGTAAAGCATGGTCCAATGAGGGCTTATCAGTGTTCTAATGTAACTGCCTGCTCCTGCCGACTGAAGTCGCCCACTTTGGGCCTTCGGCCAGCGGTCGGCGCAGGCGCCTGTACTAAGGTCTATTTCCAATCGGCACACGGCGGCAGACAGCCGGGCAGGTATACTGCGCACGGGTGAATTTTGGACTTCTTCTGAGCGTGGTAGCACGTGGTTAAATGGTATTTATTCAGCCTGCGCCCGCCGGACCACAGTCCGGCGGAGCAGATGGTACCTGAGCCACCTGGGGGTGTCTCAGGGTAGCCAGTATCTGCAAAGTCTGGTGTATTTTTCAGCCTGCGCCCGCCGGACCACAGTCCGGCGGAGCAGATGGCACCTGAGCCACCTGGGGGTGTCTCAGTGTAGCCAGTGTCTGCAAAGTCTGGACTTCTTCTGAGCGTGGTAGCACGTGGTTAAATGGTATTTATTCAGCCTGCGCCCGCCGGACCACAGTCCGGCGGAGCAGATGGCACCTCCTGGGGGTGTCTCAGTGTAGCCAGTGTCTGCAAAGTCTGGTGTATTTTTCAGCCTGCGCCCGCCGGACCACAGTCCGGCGGAACAGATGGCACCTGAGCCACCTGGGGGCGTCTCAGTGTAGCCAGTGTCTGCAAAGTCTGGTGTATTTTTCAGCCTGCGCCCGCCGGACCACAGTCCGGCGGAGCAGATGGCACCTCCTGGGGACGTCTCAGTGTAGCCAGTGTCTGCAAAGTCTGGTCCGGGCGTACTGTGGTCCGCCCGGCACAGCACGGGCAGGCTGAATAGATGGCACCTGAGCCAGCTGGGGGTGTCTCAGGGTAGCCAGTGTCTGCAAAGTCTGGTCCGGGTGGACTGTGGTCCGCCCGGCACAGCACGGGCTTACGTTAAATGTCCAATTCTTACCCGTTCCCATTATACGAGGACACTTACCTGGCGGCGAGGAATGCCCCCACCGCCTTCAGGAGGGGTCAAATCCACAGCATGCTCTTGACCGCCACCGTATAACAGGTGTTGGCGTCGCCGATGGATTCCAGGTTGACCAAGTGCAGGAGGGCGGAAAGCAGCATAATGCCCGCCGGGAGCAGGCGCGACGAGGCCATGTCCCAGGCGAGTGTGCGGTTCCAAAATGTTGACGTACCTGGCCCGGTCAGGTTGATTTCACTCTCCCCCCGCTTCGTTCAAGGCGCGTTCCAGCAGATCTGTCACCTGGAGTTCCCGCGCCCACGTCCGCAAATAGGCCAGGTCGAGTTCGCCAGCGCGGACTTTGAGGATGCCCAGGACATCGCGCCACTGCTGCTCGGAGACCTGGCCGCCCAGCCGGTACCATTCCAGTTTGGCAAGTATCGTGTCTTCGGGGCTGATGACATACACGCTTTGCTCGGGGTCGGCTACGATGACCGATAACTTGCGCCGCTCCAGTTGCATTTGGTCAAAAGGGCGCATCTTGCGGATAAAGATGTCAACCTTGAAGGCGGTTTCGTAGTGAATCAGGTTGAAACTACTGCGGCGTCGAAGGGCATCTCGCATCATTTCATCATCAACGTAGAACTCCTTTGAGAGCGCAGCGACCAACGGTTGGATATGTTCCTCGCGCATGTCCGCAACGATGTCCACGTCGAACGTGGAGCGCATGACGCCGTGCAGAGAGCTGGCAAGCGAGCCGCCAACAGCGTAGGGAACGCCCACCTGTTCGAGAGCGTGCGCAACAAGCAGGGTAATGCGGGCAATTTCATTCGGCATGGTCATACACCTTGCACGCCAACTCTGCACCCAGCATCAATTCCGCTAACATACGGTGAATTTGCTGCGGTGTGGCATGGGGATAGCGTTGTTTGATCCCGCTGACCGCCAGCGTTTTGACCATTTCATTCAGCCCTTCCAGGATAGCTATTTTCTTCCAGGAAGGCATGCGGCGGAGCAATTGAATTTGCAGCGCCTCCATTTTAGGATCGGTATCGGAAAACAAGGTGCCCATAGACCAGTCTCCTCCTGTTCCGTTGACACGCGGCGGGGCAGGATCAATCCGGCGCAGGCAGGTGGATGGGGATGAGGAGGTCCCCGGTGCGCTGGGCCTGCCCGGAATCCAGCGTCACCAACGCGGCAGCGAAACGGCGCGCCACCGCCACGTACACCGCGTCGCTGCCGCGCAGGCAGTGGCGAGCGGCGAGTTCGGCGGCTTCCCTGGCCAGGGCATCATCCAACGCGATCAGGGTCAATCCAGGGAAACGACCGAGTTCCAACGCAAAAGCATAGCCCAGATCGGGTTTGCCCTGTCCCCGCCCAATGGGGACGGCAATTTCGACGATGACCAGCGTGGGCAGGATCATCGGCGCGCCGCTCTGCTGCGCCTGACGCAGAAAAGCTTTGCTCGCCTGATGCGCCGGTCCGGAGGGGGTGAAGGCGCTGACAAAGACGCCGGCATCCACCGTAAAAACGCCGCTCATCGCCGCATCTCCGAGAGGATTTCCACCACGCCCTTGTCGCTTTGCCAGTTGCGCGCGAGCTCCTGGCCCAGGGCTTCCAGCCGCGCCCAGACCTCCTCGGGGTCGGGCTGAGAGGGGAGGGCGTCCAGCGGCAGCAGGACGGCTGCCGGGCGGCCGTGTTGGGTGATGATGTAGCGGGCGCGACGCTCTTTGACGGCGCGCACCACTTCCGAAGCGTGCGCTTTGAGTTCACGGATGCCAATCTCTTCCATCGCAACCCCTTGTTATGGTCTCTTCTATGCTCTATTGTAGTCACTTTGGGGGATCAAGTCAATCTCCTGACGCGCTTGAGGTCAGGGGTATCCGTCATATTTTGCATCCATGGCGGGGCGGCCGGGTCACCCTTTCTTTCAACAGGAAGGACAGCCAAAGGAGCAGGGGGTGGATTCTGCCACGTCCGGGCGTGGGAGAGCACCCACAACCGGCAGAGTACCGTTGTCAGATAGCGTTTGGGATAAGGCAGTTTTCTCCAGGTAAGCCAACCAGCCCGCCAGATCAGGCTTGGGGGCTTCGCCCCCCAGACCCCCCATCAGAAATCAGCAATCCAGAAACCAGCAATCAGAACGAGGAGAGGATGACTGGCGCAACCACCACACACCGAAAGCCGCTGAAGATGTATCGTTTCGCCGGGTGGAAGCTGTCGCGGGAAGGCATACGCGCGTCGATGGGATGATTGATCCACGCGCCGCCACGCAACACGCGATAGGTCTCCCCGAAGCGACCGGACCTGTACTCCGAGCCCGGATAGGGCTTGTACCAGTCAGCCGTCCACTCCCAGACGTTGCCGGCGCAGTCCAGCAACCCGTAGGGGCTGGCCCCTGCCGGGAAGGAACCCACCGGCGTCGTCGGCGCTCCATATTGTACCACATCGAACGAATTCCACCAGGCGCGCCAGTCCGCCTCCTTCAGCAGCGGGCGGCCGGCAATGCGCCCGGCGGTGTTGCAGCGCGCGTCGTCCCACTCGTCGCCCCACGGCCACAGCCGCCCGTCCGCGCCGCGGGCGGCCTTTTCCCACTCCGCCTCCGTCGGCAACTGCTTGCCGGCCCACTCCGCGTAGGCCGCCGCGTCGTGCCAGGAGACGAGCACGACCGGGTGGTCGGGGATCTCCTCCCAGGTCGAGCCGGGGCCGCGCGGGTGCGCCCAGTCCG